>CAZVOS010000081.1:0-8583 GCA_964628845.1 uncultured Bacteroidales bacterium
TAGAGAGGTTTTTTATTTTACTACCTTCTTTCAGCCGTTCAATATTTTGAATAAACATTTTTTTGGAATAATTGGCTTTAAAAATATATATAGGGTAATCGGCAAGTTGAATACTTCGCATGCCGTCAATAACAATACCTATTGGGGGATTATCAATGATAATAAAATCGTATTTTTCTTTTAAAAAGGCAATCATTTGGGGCATCGTATCTGTTTGAATAAGTTCTGATGGATTGGGTGGAATAGGTCCTGCAGGAATAAAATCAAGATTATCAATATGACTGTTTATAATACATTCTTCAATATTTGTTATTCCTGATAATATTGTACTAACTCCTTTTTTATTTTCTACACCGAAGCCCAGATGAATTTTTGGCTTTCTAAGGTCCATATCAATTACAACAACCTTTTTATAAGAAAAGGCAATGATACAAGCCAAATTGAATGCAAAGAATGTTTTTCCCTCTCCTGATATTGTTGATGTGATAGATATTATTTTACTTCCAGGACTGTCGTTAATAAACTGAAAATTTGTTCTAACTGCTCTCAAGGACTCAGCTACTAATGATTTTGGCTTGGAATCAACAATAATATGATTGATTGGGACACTTTTTTTGTATTGAGGAATTACACCAAGAATAGGCGTGTTTGTGTAGCGTGTTATATCTTTAGCAGATATAATTTCATTTGAAAGTAAATATTTGGCAGCAAGTAATAAGAACGATATTATAAGCGAGCCTATAATGGCAATGATATATATATATCTTTTTACAGGAGAAATAGGAAACAGAGGTATTACAGCATTTTCGAGAATAATATTTTGTGAAACAAAACCTGCTTTGGAAATGGTATATTGTGCTTTTTTATCAAGTAATTGGTTATAAAAAGATTCGTTGGCTGTATACACCTTTTCGAGGATAGATAATTCCCCTGTTTCTTGCTCTTTAATAAAGGGGTTTAGCGATATCTGATAGTCTCTAAGTTGTTTTTGAATTTCTTTTTTACGGAGATTAATACCATCAATAGCGATTTTAATACTTTCGCCCAGTAGTCTTTTCTGAATATCAAGTTTATAATTAATTTGTTTAATTTGGGCACTGTAGGAAGTTACATTATAAAGGAGTTCTTCTTTCTGCATCAATAAATTCTGAATATTTTTAAGGTTTTCGGACACTAAGTTCTGTATCTGGCTCCCTGCAATAAGCGCGTATACTTCATACACATCAAAATCAGTGTTCAGTGAAATAAATTCATCAATATTTTTCAGCTTTGCTATTTCAAGTTCAAGTTTTAATATCTCATTATTAAATTCATTTAAACGTGAATAGGCCTCAGTAATTGGTTGGGAAATAATGTCAATATTATTTTGTTTTTTATACAGTTGTATTTGACTTTTGGTATCAAAAAGTTTTTGATAAAATTCATCGAGTTGAATTTCAATAAAATTTAATATTTTTTCAGTGCTTTCAGCTTGTTTTTCAATGTCGAAAAGATTGAATTCGTTGGTTATGCTGTTTACAATATCGGCAGCTTTATTAGGGTTTCTGTCGGTAAAAGAAACGAGTATTGACTGTGCCACTTCGTTTAGGATACCTATGCTTAATCTGGGGGCATATGAAGCTATGATATTATTGGGATTATTTATGATAAAAAAATAATCTTCTTTATCAAAGAAAGCTTGTTTTTTTAAGTATGAAGGGTCGTGCAATTTAATATAAATATCTATATCTTTCAAATAGGCCGTATCTAATAAAGAAAAATCGTATGTATTTTTATGGTTATTAAGTTCATAAGATATATTGACACTGCTGTTTGAATTAAAGTTAATAAAAATTGGGGTTCCATAAATCTCGCTATTTTTTACATTATAATTAACGGCATAATGATTACCATTATACAATTCTGCATTGAGGAACCTGCCTTTTCTGTAGTAGCTGATATCGAGAGGTAGTTTTGAAAAAACTCTTTCAAGGAACATGTGAGAGCTAAGAAGTTCCACCTTTTTAGCCAAATCAACTTGGGCTCTTGTTCCGAGTACTTGGCGTACTTCATCTTCTGTATATATTTGTATGATACCATCAGCTTTGTAAAGGGGGTGAGTATATCTTAGATATAGAAAAGCTACTGTAAAACTGAAGGCAAAAATTATAATAATATAAAGGAAATTCTTTTTAAATACAGATAACATCAATTTGAAATTGATCTCATCGTTTAAAAAGGATATCTCTTTACCTGCCATTTGAGTGTTTTATTTAATAAGTGTATATATAAGAACAAATGTTGAAAATAATGATAAATAAGGACTCATAGCAAATAGTATTTCCTCTGAAATTTTATTTCTTGGTGTAATGTAAATAATATCATTGGCTTGTAACACAATATTTCCTGTATTGATACTTTCGAGTTTTGATAAATCAATAAGAAAAATATGATAGGTGTCATCAATACGACGTATTAATTTGATTTTGTGTGCTTTGGCATCGCCCACGCCACCACTTTGAGCAATAAGTTCCCAGATAGTCATATTGTCATATGTGAGTGAAACTACCAAAGAACTTTCACCACCAGCAAAAACAAAAACTTTTTTATTGGTAATTTTTACTGAGCATACAAATGGCTTATTCAGAAATAAGGAATATTTTTCTTCTATCATCTTTTCCAATTCTCTTACCGTCATCCCTTCGACGGGTATTCTGCCGAATAATGGTAATTTTATAGTACCATCATATTCTACTTCGTAGCCACTACCAGCTCCCTGAGAAGCATTTTGATTACTGGCTCCAATTCCTATCATAGTTTCTCCATCATTAGGATATACATTAAAAGATATTCTGTCGAATGGAGCAATTCTGTATAACTGGTCTTGCTTTATTAAATCAATATTTGAGTACTCAGGGAAAGGCCCCATTCTAAGCATCCTGGTTGGATTAAAAACCTTACAGGAGGAAAGAGTTACAATAAAAAAAAATAAAAATAAAAACTTTTTCATCATCTAAAAGATAAGACAAATGTATATATAATTATTTTACTCCTATAAGAAGAAGTATTTTTATTAACTAATTTTAACCAATTTCTTTACAATAGTTACTGCAGAATGTTTGGTTATTTTCAAAAAATATATTCCTTTTTTAATATTATTCAGATTATCTATTGTAATGTTATTATATCCGACATCAGTTCCTATATTAAACATAGAAAAAAGTATCTTTCCGTTATAATCGTAGAGTTCCAGATTTATTGCTTGTGTATCAGTAGCATTGTATATCAGTGAGAAATTATTTTGAAAAGGGTTAGGAAATATGCTTAAGAAGTCGTCTTTACTACTTTCATCAATAGCAACCCCTGATAATAACATGTGAGCAACAGCAAAATTGGGAATGCCATAACCTAATAGACTATCGGGTGAATTGTACTGGCTGGCACTTTGCTTTACGGCATTCATAAGTTGTATATTTGAAGCATTGGGATTTGCCTGCCAGAGACAAGCCATAGCACCTGCAATGATGGGAGAAGAGAAAGAAGTGCCATTGCCAGTCATAATACCACCCTGAGCAGAAGCTACAACAGTATTGGCTCCTTGCGACACAACGTCAGGTTTAACTCTGCCATCGGCAGTATAGCCAACAGAGCTGAAGGGTGCATATATTACATTTTCATCAACAGCTCCTATAGTAAGTACACTATCGGCATCGGAGGGTGCAATAATACGCTGCCATGATGTTTGGGCAGAATTTCCTGCACTGTTGACCACTAAAATACCTCTGGAAGCAGCGGCATTAGCGCCTTTCGATATGACAGTAGTAGAGCCATCCAAATCGGCAAAGACATGATTTTGTGAGGGTTCATCAAATTCGGAATAACCCAATGATGAATTGATAATATCAGCACCAATACTGTCGGCAAACTCAGCAGCACTTACCCAGTTATATTCTTCTATAATATATTCTGTAGGGGCATCTTCGGAACGTAACAACCAGTATGATGCTTTGGGTGCAGTGCCAATAATCTGACCAGGCACATTAGCTGCCATAAGTGATAAAACCATCATGCCATGTGTATGTTCTTCAAATACATTGCTTCCCCAATTAACAAAGTCCCTGGTGCCTAGAATCCTGTTATCATTCCAGAGACTGTCAAAAACAGCCATAGTATCCACACTATAAAAACCAGCATCAAGAACAGCTATAGTTATTTCATGTCCATTATAGCCCTGATTATGTAGAAAGTCCAGCCCAATCATTTCTATCTGATTTGCAGAATAACCATAGTTATAGGATGTGACTGACTTAAAATTATTTTTAGATGTTTTTTTTAAATATTCATCATTTCCATCATCTGGAATATATTCTTTTTTATTAGTATTAAAAGGGGATACTGCTTGTACACTCTGAACAAAGGTCAAAGCATTAATATTGTCTAATGCAATAGAATCGTCTGTAAAAATAGTAATTCCATTCAGCCACTTTGATTTTGTTAAGAGAGACACATTACCAGCAGCTAAAACACTGTCAATATAGGATGGGTTAACTGGCAAATCCCTGTTGTCAAGGACATAGCCCTGATTTGCTCTTCTGTTTAAGGATTTCTGAGAAAGAAAATCTAAAGGATTAGATAAATTATATGGACTGTTGTTTTTATCCGTAAACTGAATAAAATATTTTATGGGTGCAATTTGTGCAAAACTTGCTGTTACTAATAAGAACGAGCAGATGAGAGTAGAAAGATATCTTTTCATTTTATTTAAAATTTAATTACCCCACGATTCCACTTTGTATGTATAGTCGAACCCACTGACAATAGTACCGTCTGCGAGTTTTTCAATATTGATGTTGTTACTGTATATTTTACCAATATTTTTGGCATAAACCTCTTGAGAAAATTTTTGTGTAAACAGTGTGAGTTCATTTTCGTGCTGAACAATTAAACAGGAATCAAAAGTTTGAGTATCGACAGTATAAGCCGTATGAATATCTGTATATTCGTATTTGTTTTCATCAAGGTTATTGGCTTTATTTCCGTCCCATTTAGCATTTTTGACGATGGGAAAAATGAGTTTGATAAATCTGGTATTATTTTCTACTTTTTCGGCTGTTCGGGGTGTTCTGTTGGCTGTCCAGACATCTTTAAGAGCCCACACGGCCTCCAATGAGTCTCTGTAATACCTTTCGATACGAAGAGTAGCCCTGCCTTCATTATCCATAAATTCAGATTCTATGACTTCTTTGACTTGAAATGTAAAATAAAAAACGGAGTCCAAGAAATCGTCGTAAAAAATGGAATCGACATCATAGATAACCCAGTTGCCTGTTCTAACAGGGAAGTAATCCTGACCTGTATCTATCAGAAGGGTTTCTTTTTTGCAAGAGACAAGAATTAAAACAAAAAAAATGCTTAAAAATTTTATCTTCATGTTTTAATATAAATTGAAATTCAAAGATACAATAAAAAAGGAATGATTTACAATACTTTTTTAATTATTCCTCCCCCAACAACATCGTTACCTTCAAAAAAAACTGCTGATTGCCCAGGTGTTATACCCGATACATAATCTTCAAAAACAACTTTAATACCATTGTTAAAGTCGCTATAAAGCTTAGCCATACAACCTTTATCTTTATATCTTATTTTAACTAAAGCATTACAGCCCTCAGTAAGTTTATCGTATTTAATAAGATTAATATCAGTAACAAGCATTGATTTTTCATTCAGGTCTTCTTTTTTTCCTAAAACAATAGTATTTGTTTTGACATCAATATTTTTCACATATAATGGGTAGCCCACAGCTATATCCAGTCCTTTTCTTTGTCCTATAGTATAGAAAGGGAAACCTTTATGTTTTCCAATAATATTTCCATAAGTATCCACATAATTACCTTTTCCAATTTTTTTGTCAATATCTGGTACCTGATATCTTAAAAAAGAGCGGTAATCATCATCGGGTATAAAGCAGATTTCATAACTTTCTTTCTTCTTGGCAAGGTTGTGGAACCCAAAATCTATAGCTAATTTTCTGACTTCTTCTTTTGTATATTTGCCTAAGGGGAAGATAGTTCTTTTAAGGTTACTTTGTGTGAGTTGCCAAAGCACATACGACTGGTCTTTTGTAAGGTCTTTTCCTACAGAAAGTACATATCTGTTATTTTCGGTGTGAATATTAACATAATGACCCGTAGCCAGATAATCACAATTTAAAGCATCCGCTTTCTTTAATAGTGTATCCCATTTAATAAGGGCATTACACAAAACGCAAGGGTTAGGTGTATAGCCAGACATATATGATTCAATAAAGTTTTGAACAATAAGTGTATTGAATTCATTTTTTAAATCAATAATATAATGTGGAAATCCTAATTTGACGGCTACGGAGCGGGCATCGTTGATTGTATCGATATTGCAACAAGCTGTTTCTTTATTTTTGCTTCCAGAGCTTGAATAATCCCATGTTTTCATAGTTATTCCGATGATGTCATAGCCCTGCTTATGCAACAAAATAGCTGCCAGAGAGCTATCAATACCTCCACTCATTGCAAGCAGTACACGTCCTTTACTCATTATTAATATTCTTCAGTTGATTTAAGGTCTCCCTTATTCCAGACTTCTTTTTTGGTAGCTTTACCGTTTTCATCAAAATACATCCAAATACTATCTTTTAAATCGTTTTCGTACATCCCAGACATGAATACTTTGGCACTTTGAGGGTAATAGTATTTAAATAAACCATTCAACTGATTATTCAGGTAGGAAGATTCGAATTTAATAGTGCCATCGGAATAATAATTTTTTATTTTTCCGTTTTTCTGTCCGTCTTTCCATTCAACTTCCTCACTTAATAATCCATTTGAATAAAAAGACTTGCAAAGCCCATCTTTTTTAAAGTTTTTATACATTTCTTCCGAAATAAGCATGCCTTCTTCATGATAAAATTTCCACAAGCTGTCTTTTTTCTGGTCTATATATTTCCCTTCCGACATTTTTTTTCCATTGATAAAATAATGGCTGGCAAATGCTTCATTGCCTTTCTCATTATAAGTGAGAACAGTTTTAATATTTCCTTCTTCATAATAATATTCAAAAGTGCCTCTTGGTTTATCATTAAGAAAATGCCCTTTGTATTTTATTTTTCCGCTTGGGTAATAGCCCTGCCATAATCCTTGTTTTAATCCTTTCTGATCCAGTTTGTTAATTTCAGTAGGTTGGCTATTGGCTCTATAAAAAAAGCTGATTGTTATAAGAAATATAATGAGAAGTCTAAACATAAGATTTAAAATTATTGCAAATTTATTTCAAATATAACATCATTGTAATTTATTTTATTATAAAATGTAATGGTTAAATAAATTTAAAATTGATGATATATTAATAAGCCCTTTAGTGGTGATTTAAAAATATTTTTATCATAAAGTTTTAAATCATTATTTTTTGCTGTTTTTTGCAGTAAATCCTTGAACAAATAAGCTACAGAGCCAGTAAATTTAATATTATATGTTTTATAATCTGAAAATACGGCAAGCCTTTTTTTAATAAAATCATCGAAAGAGTTGCAAACTAAATTTATGCAATAGGCATGTTGGATATTATGATAAATAAACTCTGTAAATGAAGCAAGGTAGCGATTTGGATAATCACATGAATAAACATTTTTTATTATTTGAGGTACTTCAATTTGATATTTTTCTAAAAATAAATGGTTAATAATGGGGGGTAATTTATTGTTCAGGAAATCATCAATTAATTTTTTTCCAATATGAGAGCCACTGCCTTCATCACCAAAGATGTAACCTAGTGAGGGGAATGATTGGGCAATCTGGTCATTTATGTATAAGCCCACATTAGAGCCAGTACCTAAGATACAAATCAAACCTTTGTTCTTACCAAAAGCTCCTCTTGCTGCTGCCAGTAAATCAGTTTCAACTAAAATAGAGGCATTTATAAATATTTTTGACAACAAGTTACTTACTTTTAGTTTTTGTTCGGCTTGTGAACAGCCAGTTCCGTAAAAGTAGATTTGAATAATATTATGAGATATTTTATTGGGAAAAATTTTTTTCAACTGAATTAGCAGTTCTTTTTCAACAAAAAAATAAGGGTTTATTCCCTGAGATTGTATAAATTTTGTTTGTTTGTTAAGGGGGTTATAAATACACCAATCTGTTTTGGTTGAACCACTCTCTGCTATAATAATCATCTAAAAAAAATTTAAAGCACTTATTCTGCAATAAGCAAGAAGTAATTCTTTTTTCCTCTCTGAATCAAAATATATTTATTGTTTATAAGGTCTGAGTTAGAGATAACATAAGAATCACTGACTTTTTGTTTGTTAATACCGATGCTGTTTTCTTTTAATGCTCTTCGTGCTTCACTTTTAGAGGGAAGAACAGGCGCAGCATCGGTTAAAAAATCGATAACAGTTAAATTATTATTTAAAAGTTTTTTATTAATTTTATAATGAGGAACACCATCAAATATGGACAGTAAGGTATCTTCATCCATTTGTTTTAACATTTCCAAGGTGCCATTTCCAAAAAGAATTTCAGATGCATTAACAGAGGTCTCATAATCTTTCGCACTATGAATAAAAGTAGT
>CAZVOS010000082.1:0-8561 GCA_964628845.1 uncultured Bacteroidales bacterium
GAAAAGTTAAAAGAAGTTACAGATGAAAATATTATAAATGAAGCATTAGAAGAAGCTGAGCAGAGGGGTGTTCAACTTATTGATAAAAATTCCCGTAAGGGAGCTGAGGGTTTGGATATTGGTTTTCTGCATCCCAAATTCACTATTGGTGTATTGACAGAATTTTGCGAAGATAATAATCAAAAATAAAAATATATATGTCATTTCAAGATACAATTAAAGAATTATTAGAAAAGAGAGTCAAAGCCAAACTTGGCGGCGGGCAAAAACGTATAGATACGCAACATAAAAAAGGGAAACTTACGGCAAGAGAACGCATTGAACTATTACTTGACGAGAAGAGTTTTGAAGAGTTTGATATGTTTGTAACACATCGTTGTCATGAATTTGAGTTAGAGAAGCAGAAGTACTATTCGGATGGTGTAGTAACCGGATATGGTACTATTGACGGGCGTTTGGTCTATGTTTTTTCGCAGGATTTTACAGTTTTTGGTGGGTCTTTATCACTGGCTTATGCCGAAAAGATATGTAAGGTAATGGATAAAGCTATGAAGACAGGGGCACCTGTTATTGGAATAAATGATAGTGGGGGTGCAAGAATTCAGGAAGGTGTTGGTAGTTTGGCGGGTTATGCTGAAATATTTCAGCGTAATATCATGGCTTCGGGAGTTATTCCTCAAATATCTGCTATTTTTGGGCCTTGTGCAGGAGGTGCTGTTTATTCACCTGCACTTACCGATTTCACACTAATGACCAAAGAAAATTCGTATATGTTTGTTACGGGGCCTAAGGTAGTAAAAACTGTAACTGGGGAGGTGGTCACAACAGATGAATTAGGGGGGGCAGAAATTCATGGTTCAAAATCAGGAGTAAATCATTTTATTGCAGAAAATGAAGAGGAAGGTATTTTATTGATTAGAAAGCTCTTAAGTTATTTACCTCAGAACAATCTCGAGGACCCGCAGAGTATTCAGTGCGATGACCCTATCGACAGATTAGAAGATTCATTAAATATGATTATTCCTGAAAATCCAAATAAGCCATATGATGTAAAGGATATTATATGGGCTATTGTAGATAATAATGAGTTTCTTGAAGTTCAAAAAAGTTATGCTCCCAATATAGTTATAGGGTTTGCCCGTTTCAATGGTAAATCAGTTGGCGTTGTTGCCAATCAGCCCAAGCATCTGGCTGGTGTACTCGACATCAATGCTTCACGTAAAGCAGCAAGATTTGTCCGCTTCTGCGATGCTTTTAATATCCCCCTTGTTACTTTTGTTGATGTGCCTGGATTCCTTCCTGGAACAGCTCAGGAATATGGTGGTATAATTATTCATGGTGCTAAATTATTGTATGCTTATGGTGAAGCTACGGTACCTAAGATAACGATTGTTTTGCGTAAAGCTTATGGTGGGGCTTATTGTGTGATGAGTTCCAAGCACTTAAGAGGTGATTTTAACTATGCCTGGCCTATGGCTGAGATAGCTGTTATGGGTCCCAAAGGAGCTATAGAAGTTCTATATCAAAAAGAATTGGCAGAATATACTGATGAAAAACAAAAAGAGAAATTTATTTTTGAAAAAGAAAAAGAATACAAAGAAAAATTTGCTACTCCTTATAACGCAGCCCAATATGGCTATATTGATGAAGTTATTGAACCCAGAAACACCCGATTCAGAATTATTAGGGCATTACAATCTCTTTCCACCAAAAAGGATGTTAATCCCCCCAAAAAACATGATAACCTTCCACTTTAAAGTAATGTTATGAAAAGACCATTTTTTTCATTTTTTATATTATCCTTTTTAATATCAATTTATTCTGATATAAATGCTCAAAGTATCAGTGATATCAGAATAAATGAAATTTTACTATATAATGATTCAGGCATTGTTGATGAATATAACAATAGAAGTTCCTGGATTGAACTCTTTAACACGGCTTACAATAATGTTAATATAGGTGGTTGTTATTTAAGTAATGATAAAAATAACCCCAATAAATTTAAAATAATTAAGGGTGCTCCCAATGCGATAATTGGAGGGAGAGATTTTTTGTTGTTTTGGGCTGATAATGATACTTTGAGAGGTGTAAATCATTTAAATTTTACACTTAATGAAGGGGATTTTCTTGGATTTTATGATGTGGATGGCAATTTGATTGACAGTTTAACAATAAGTGCTTGTCCATAGGATTTATCTTATGGTTCTATAGAAGACGGAAATAGCAAAAGAGCATTGCTTGAGCAAACAACTCCCAAGAGTAGTAATTTTCCTGAGGAAATGATTACCTCTTCACAAAAATTTAAAGAATTGGACCCTCTGGGTGTTGGTATGGCTATTATTGCTATGACTGTGGTTTTTTCATCATTGATAATATTATATTTAGTTTTCAGGCAAATAGGATTAAGGTTTCAGACAGAACCCAAAAAGAAAACAATTTTTAAAGATGGCAAACATGGTGAAATAGTAGAAACTTATGATGAACCCAGTGGAGATGTATATGCTGCCATAGGATTGGCATTGCATATGTATACTTCAGAACTACATGATTTTGAAGAAGCAGTACTTACTATTAATAAAGTATCGCGAAGTTATTCCCCATGGAGTTCAAAAATTTATGGTTTACGTCAAAATCCTGATAAAAAATAAATTTTTATATAATTAAATAATGAAAGAATTCAAATATAAAATTAACGGTATACAGTATAATGTTGAAATTATCAGTATAGAAGGTAATATTGCTCATGTTGAAGTTAATGGTACACCTTATGAAGTAGAAATAGACAGGGAAATCAAGCAAAAAACCCCGCGTTTGGTACGTGCCTCTCATGTTACTACGGCTGAAAGTACACCTGCTGTTTCGAGGACAAGCAAACCCGTTGAAAAAGGGGAATCGCCTATTAAATCACCATTGCCTGGTGTTATATTGGATGTGCATGTAAAACAAGGGGATAAGGTAAAAATTGGACAAAAACTCATGACACTTGAAGCCATGAAAATGGAAAACAATATTGACTGCCACAAAGAAGGAACTGTTGTGAGTTTAAAAGTATCGAAAGGGGACTCAGTAATGGAAGGTGATGTTTTAATAATAATAGGAGATTAATAAATGGAACACGGTGGTTTTTTTAGTTTTCTGCTTGAGCATCTGATGCAGTTTTTTACATATACTGCATTTGCTAATTTTACATTAGGGCATTTAGTAATGATTGTGATTGGTTTGATATTCATTTATCTGGCTATTGCAAAGGATTATGAACCCATGCTTTTAGTGCCTATTGGTTTTGGTATTCTTGTGGGCAATGTTCCATTTTATCCGGGTCTAAAGATTGGTGTATATGAAACGGGGAGTGTTATGAATTATCTTTATTTTGGTGTACTTAATGGCATTTATCCACCTTTGATATTTTTGGGTATAGGTGCCATGACCGATTTCTCGGCACTTATTTCCAATCCCAAACTTATTTTAATTGGTGCAGCAGCACAACTCGGTATTTTTGGTGCTTATGCTATAGCTTTGTTGCTAGGTTTTGATGCTTCTGAAGCCGGTGCTATTGCTATTATCGGTGGAGCAGATGGCCCTACAGCCATATTTTTATCTTCAAAGCTGGCACCTGAGCTTATGGGCGCTATAGCTGTATCTGCTTATTCGTACATGGCTCTCGTACCGGTTATACAACCACCTATTATGCGTTTACTGACTTCAAAGAAGGAACGGCTTATACGCATGAAACCACCACGTCAGGTAACCAAACTCGAAAAAATACTTTTTCCGATAATTGGGATGTTGCTCACTACATTTATAGTGCCCAGCGGAATGCCTTTATTAGGAATGCTTTTTTTTGGTAATTTGCTTAAAGAAAGCGGTGTTACAAGACGCCTGGCAGATACTGCTAAGGGCTCCCTTATTGATATTGTTACCATTTTAATAGGATTAACTGTTGGGGCTTCTACACAGGCCACTACTTTTTTAACAGCCAAATCTGTTGGTATTTTTGCTTTGGGTGCTTTGTCGTTTGTGATAGCCACAACAGGGGGTGTATTATTTGTAAAATTTCTTAATCTATTTCTTAAAGAAGGCAGGAAAATCAATCCTTTGATAGGTAATGCCGGCGTATCGGCAGTACCTGACAGTGCTAGGGTATCTCAAGTGATTGGGCAGGAATATGACAAAACCAACCACCTTTTGATGCATGCTATGGGTCCCAATGTGGCTGGTGTAATAGGTAGTGCAGTGGCTGCGGGTATCTTACTCAGTTTTTTAAGCTAATCTTTTATAAAGCTATTAGATAATTGTCCGCAGGCAGCACTTATTGTGTTGCCTTTGCTTTTTCGCAAGAGGCAGTTGATACCTTGCTCACCTAATATTCGGCAGAAATTGGCTGTGATGGTTTCTTCGGATTTCTGATATTTAACTCCCTCAAAAGTATTAAATTCAATTACATTTACCTTACAAGGTATCTTTCTACATAAAGTAGCGAGTTGTAAGGCATTGGTTCTGCTGTCGTTAAAATCTCTAAGCAAAACATATTCAAAAGTGATGAGGTTTTTAGTTTTTTTATAATAATATTGTAAGCACTCAAAAAGTGTTTCAATAGGGTAGGTTTTGTTAATGGGAATGAGCATATTCCTTTTCTCATTTGTAGGAGCATGAAGAGATACCGCCAGTTTTACTTTTATATTGTCATCAGCCATTTTTTTTATTCCATCAGGAATTCCTACTGTTGATAAAGTGATTCTTTTAGATGAAAAATTATGGCCTTCGCTGGAATTTATGATATTAATAAAGCGTTTTATTTGTTCATAATTAAGCAGGGGTTCTCCCATACCCATTATTACAATATTCGTAATGTTTGTACCAAATTTATGCAAAGCAATCTGATTGAGTTTAACGAATTGTGCATAGATTTCGGGTGTTGATAAATTTCTTTTAAAACCCATCATACCTGTAGCACAGAAATTACATTTAACAGGGCATCCTGCCTGAGATGAGATACAGGCGGTAAGACGTGATGAAGCAGGAATAAGTACGGCTTCTATAATTTCACCATCATAAAGTTTAAAGCCCATTTTAAGCGTGCCATCGTCAGCTTCTTCCTGCGATATTAATTCAGATACAGTCAGATTAAAATTTTTCTCAATAACAGACACAAAGGTTTTTGGGATATTATTAATGTCATTAAATGATTCTATAAAATGTTTCCAGAGCCATTGGTATAGTTGTTTGCTGCGGAATGGTTTTTCACCGTTTTTGCTTACAAAATCGCATAATTCTGTCTGGGTAAGTAAACGGATATCAGTTTTTTGAAGCTCTTTCCTCACTCTTGTCATTTGATAAAGTATTGGATATTTTTTCTTTGATATTTTTTATCAGAGGAACAACACTAACTGATAATTTAATCAGGGGTTTGTAAGTATAGGATTTGTTTTTAGTTTCTTCGGTAATAATTTTGTTTTGGAAATCGAAGATAGAAAATTGGTATAACAGAAATCCGCAGATAAGGGCGATTTTAATAAGTCCGAAAGCAGCACCGAATAACTTGTTCAGAAGTCCAAGGGAAGCAGTTTTAACGAGTTTTTCGAGGAGTTTTGCAAGAACAAAAACGGCAATAACTACAATAATAAATGTGAGCAGAAAAGAGATGGGATGTAAATATTTTGATGTAAAATTTAAAGTATCTTTCAAAAAAGAAGCTGTTATATTGCTAAAGAAATAAGCCACATATATCCCTAATATAAGAGCTACAAGCGAAGCCAGTTCAATAATGAAACCCTTAGTAAATCCCTTGATACAAAACCATATAAGTAGGATTAATATAATGATATCGAGAATGAGCATCTGTAAATTTATTTTTTTAACTTTTTTAATAATTCTGTGGCGTACACAAATTCATTTAGTTCTTTGTTTTCTGTATGCAGGATTTCTTCTTTGTTGCCTTCCCACCACAATTCTCCTTTGAAGATGAAGGCAATTTTATCGCCTACTTCAATAACAGAGTTCATATCGTGGGTGTTAACAATGGTTGTGATATTATATTCTTTGGTTATTTCACTGATAAGGTTATCAATCACTATGGATGTTTTAGGGTCGAGACCAGAATTGGGTTCATCGCAGAAGAGGTATTTAGGGTTCATTGCAATAGCACGTGCAATAGCCACTCTTTTTTTCATACCACCACTCAGTTCAGAAGGGAATAAAAGGTTTACATTTTCGAGGTTTACCCTATTAAGGCAGAAATTAACCCTGTCCAGTTTTTCTTCCTTGGTTTGATTAGAAAACATATTGAGAGGGAACATGATATTTTCTTCTACGTTTAAAGAATCGAAAAGGGCACTTCCCTGAAAGAGCATACCTAACTCTTTGCGAATAAAATTTTTTTCTTTAAATGACATATTCGGGAAGTCTCTGCCATCGTAAAGGATATTACCTTTATCAATGGTATGCAAACCCACAAGACTTTTCATAAGTACTGTTTTACCTGAGCCACTTTGCCCAATGATAAGATTCATCATACCTGGCTCAAAAGAGGTGTTGATGTTTTTGAGTACTTCTTGTTCACCAAAAGATTTATATACATTAATAACCTCGATCATGAGAGCAATAATTGTGTGAGTATTAAATTAAAAAGGATGATTAGGATGCTGCTTTGAACCACAGCTTTTGTACTGGCTCTTCCTACTTCGAGTGAACCACCGTCCACATAATAACCTTTAAAACTGGAAACCGAGGTGATAATAAAGGCAAAAACAGCTGTTTTAATGAGGGCATAAAATACATCATACCCACTGAAATCAAGCTGAATACCGTATACGTAATGAGCAGATTTCACAAGTCCTGTTAAAATACAAGCCAGCCAGCCACCAAAAACTCCCAGAAACATGCTGATAATAATAAGTATAGGGTTAATGAAAATGGCAGCCAGAATTTTTGGCAGTATGAGATAATTGGCAGAATTAACACCCATTATATCAAGGGCATCAATTTGTTCTGTAACCCTCATGGTGCCAATTTCAGAGGCAATGCGGGAACCTACTTTACCTGCAAGTATCAAACTTACAATAGTTGGAGAAAATTCGAGCAATACCGATTGTCTAACAGTAAAGCCAACACTGTATAATGGGAACCAGGGACTGTCTATATTAAAGGCGGTTTGTATGGCTACCACACCTCCCATAAAAACTGATATAATCATAACAATACCTAAGGAATCCAGTCCGATTTTATCAATTTCGAATACCAATTGTTGACGGAAAATGCTCGCTTTATCTGGTTTGCGTATAACCTTGCCAAGCAACATTACATACTTTCCTATCTCACTTAAATATCTGAGCATATTTTTCGTTAATAATTATGATTGCGAATTTAGTTAAATTAATAAAACGATTTTTAATTTTGTTTATTTTTTATTAATTTTGAAATGTTTTAAGGATGAAATGAATTTAAAAATAACACGAATTTTTATTTTATTTTTTTTATCAATAATGATAATCTGCCTCTGTTCGTGCCATACCAAAAGAAAACGAAGGAAAAAGTGTGATTGCCCAACATGGAGTAATATAATTGATAATGATAGATTTACAAAAGAAAGAGAAGCAGTTTAGAGATGTTCTGACTAAATACCTTCCTGAAAATGTGATGGATTTTGTGGTCTCGTTATTTATGAGCCATAAAGTGTCTTTAGTAATTACCAATAAAAGAAAAACGAAACTGGGTACTTTTACACAAAAGAAGGGTTCTATTCCTGTAATAACAGTAAACCATGATTTAAATCCCTATCAATTTTTAATAGTATTGGTTCATGAATTTGCTCATTTTTATACATGGGAAAAAAACCAAAATAAAAGAATGCCTTCTCATGGACAGTTCTGGAAAAATGAATATGCCGAATTACTTGTTGGGCTTATTAAAATGAAAATTTTTCCGGATGATATTAGGTCTTGCCTTGTTCAATTTATCCAGAGCAATTTTGCATCTTCCAAGGCCAAATTCGAAATGGAAAATATACTGTTGAATTATGGGAAACAAAGAACTGATAAAATTAAACTTCTTGAGTTGGAAGTAGAGAGAAATTTTATATACAATGGCATGACTTTTAAGAAACTATCAAATCGTAACAGCCGATGTATATGTATAAAAACAAATGATATATCAGACAGGAAATATTCATTTCATTTATTAGTTGAAGTACAATGTGTATAATATTGCTTATCTTTTTTAATATTGTAAAAAATTAAGGGATGTTTGAATTTGAATTGAGTTGTTTCAATATAAGTATTCTTGTTTTAGTGGGTATTGTAACAGGTTTTATAAATGTTATGGCTGGGAGCGGTTCTTTTCTTACTTTACCTGTCATGATTTTTTTAGGTATTCCAGCTCCGATAGCCAATGGCACTAATCGAATAGCCATTTTTTTTCAAAACATAGTATCATCGCGAAGCTTTTACAAGCATAAAATGCTTCCTGTAAAAACGGCTCTTATGCTATCTGTACCGTCTATACTTGGCTCATTATTAGGGGCTTGGATAGCTGTGGATATGGATAAAAAGATGATGGAAACA
>CAZVOS010000083.1:0-8555 GCA_964628845.1 uncultured Bacteroidales bacterium
AGAGTATTATTAAAATTATCTTTTTATTTCTCATTTTTCTTATGCTTACAAACAAAAATAATATAATTAGATTATTTTTTTAAAATAATTGCATTTCGGTTTGATTTTTTTTGATAAATTTGTTTATTGAACCAATAAAAACTTTTTTAAAGTGAAAATAAATAAGCTTTTAATTTTTCCAGAAATATTTTACATTTTTGTGGCTGTAATAATGGTTTTGAGTTCATGCAAGAAAAAAGGTGACGGGCAGTTGCTTCCTGATGATGAAGAAGAACCAGATATTGAGGTATTACAAGGTACTATAACAGAACCCTTAGTACTTTACAACAGGTTTACAGACCCTAATGTACTTGATTACCGGGTGCCATCGGCAGTAACATTTGCTGCACCAGTAACAATAATGCCAGGAGTAATGATTGAGATGGGACCTGGTGCAAAGATTACGGTTTCCACACAAGGAACTGTTAAATGTATGGGCACCGCCGACAGTAATATTGTGATAACAGGAAAACAAAAGAACCCTGGTTATTGGGATTATGTCATGATCCATTCTTATGATTCAACAAACCAGTTCAATTATACTGTTATAGAATACGGAGGTGGCAATCCTAACAATGAAGCTTCGGTAATATTGAACAGCACTTCAATGCTTAAAATGCAAAATTCAAAATTAAGATATAGTGAAAGATATGGGATGTCTTTAGTTAACCCTGATTCTCGGCTTAAAGATTTGTATAATAATGAATTTCAGGAATGTGGTTATGCTCCACTCATTATAAATAGCTCACAAATACATTGTATAAACTCAAACAATACATTTAATTTACAGAATGTTTATAATCATATAGAAGTAGTGGGTTCTAATATCTTAGCACTTGAAACATGGAACAAAACGGATGTTCCTTTTTATCTTACAGGAACTACAGGCATTTATGCGGATGTTATCATAGCTCCTGGTGCTAATTTTATTTTCGGGCCTGCTGGCCGAATACTTATAAATGAGTTAGGATCTTTAAGTGCTATTGGTCTTGAAACAGACAGTATTTACTTTAATGGGACACAAACTATTGCTGGTTATTGGGATTGTATATTATTTTTATCAAATAACCCTTATAATGAATTTAAATATGTTTCGGTAAAACATGGTGGTGGCTATTGGTACTGGAATGCCAGTATATATTTACATGATGCTTATTTTAAAATCAGTTACAGTACAATAGCACATAGTGCCCGCTGGGGTATTTACCGCAATGGCGTTTACACTTTCGAAAATGGTGGATTTAATAACTTTTTCGATAACGCCATAGGGCCTATAGGGCCATAATAAATCATGTTTTCTCACATTAATTTTTTAAATAATGTCGGACTATATAAAAATTTCAACATTTGCCCTATTGATTTTTTCAATGGTGGCTATTATTGGGTGTAAAAAAGACCCTGAAGAGCCAAAACCACCTAAAGAACCCGATGATGGTTCTATTTCTGGCACTTTATACAGAGATACTATTTTTTGTGATGTTAACCCCGACCCCAATGTGGCTGATTATTATATTACTGGGGTACTCAATATTGAGGCGGTATTAAAGATTGACTCAGGAGTAGTTATTGAAATGGGAGCAGGAGCCAGCATTGTTATAAAAACAACAGGTACAATAATAGCACGGGGCGATGCAAATAACCCCATTACAATTACCGGCAGAACAAAATCGAGAGGTTCATGGAAGTATATCATGGTAAACTCTAACGACCCAAGAAACGAACTTACTTATGTGAATATAGAATATGGGGGTGGCGATGACTCAAACAATGGTTCAGTTTTTTTAAATACAGGGGGCTTTTTAAAAATAGAAAATTCCAAGATTTCAAACAGTAAGAACAATGCAATAGTTATAGCAGCCGAAGATGCCCATCTGAGCAACTTCAACAATAACCAGATTGAATATTGCGAATATCCGCTCCAGATAAGGCCTAACCAAATTCCTGAAATAAATGATAACACCATTTATGCAAATAATGACAATTCCTTTATTACATTAATGGGTTCGTATATAAGAACTCCTTTAACATGGAGTAAAAAAGCACTCCCCTATGTTCATAAAGGAACAACAGTTATTGAAGCAGATGTAAATATGTTACAAGGCGTAAATATTCAGATGGATTATGCTTCGATGATACAGGTGCGTCCAACTGGTTCATTAAATGCCACAGGTACTGCCTCCGAAAAAATTGTATTTTCATCTGTTGAAGCTGTTCAGGGATACTGGCATTGTTTGCATTTCCAATCGAGAAGTAATAATAACCGGCTCAGTTATGTCGATATTTCATACGGAGGAGGCAGCCCCGATTATATGGGAGCTGTTTATATTGGTGCCCCTGTGAGTCTGCCCGAAGCCATACTCAGTATGAATAATTGTTCGGTAAGCATGAGTGCGAGTTGGGGGCTGTATATACAATCTAATGCTTCAATGATAAATGGTGGGGGTAATAATTTCTCAAATAATATAATGGGTAATATTGGGCCTTAACCCTGATTAAGCATTAGGAATGAAATGACCTAATGCTTAGTGGGTTAGCATTAAGAGATGGCATCAGGGCTAATATAAAAGCAAAAGCGGGCTTAAGCCCGCTTTTGTTTCACCAATGTACCCTAATATTACCTTAACAAAAGAATTGTATAAAATAATCAGATTACATTACAATAATATAACAAATTTATATAAGAGTAAACGTATTAAATACCTGTTTTTAAATTTTATTTTTAGGTAAAAACCAGGTATAAATACCTGATATTTTACCGTTTATTTTAGCAAATGACTTGTATATAATTCAATATCAGACAAATACAAACTTTTAAAAAAGAATTTATTTTTTACAGGCAAAATACCAAATTCTTATAAATATATACCAAATTCTTTACAATTTTTCCTTATTCAATTTTAAAATCTTCAAGGATTTCTTCTTCTTTTTTCTTCATATTTAGTTTTTCTATTTTTTGCTTTTCTTTAGTTGTTTGAAAACTACTTATAGTGTCGTTCTTTTTAAAAAGTTCTTCACCAATTTTATTAAATGTATTTTTCAAATCTTCTTTAACTGCATTTTTATTTTTTTCGTAAACTCCTTTGGTGTCGTAGGTTGTAATAGGATTATCAATAGTTCCAGAAATTTTAAAGAAGAGTAAAGTACGCCCCAAACCGTCATCTTGAATGACACCATATTCTTCATTTTCTTTTTTGGCTTGTTTTGCTTTTTTCCCGAGCAGTTCTGATAGTAAAACCTTCAATCTGTAATCAATAATATTATCGAATGTATGCGTCCCAAGAGCATCAATATTAATAGCATTTGATTTGATGTTCATATTAGGAATATGAATTGTTTTTTCTTTAATTTCGATTTTATTTTTCAGAGTTTCAAATTTGATATTTGATAAATCATTAAGTTTAGTAAACTTCGATAATGCATT
Organism: uncultured Bacteroidales bacterium; assembly: GCA_964628845.1. Classification (GTDB taxonomy): domain Bacteria; phylum Bacteroidota; class Bacteroidia; order Bacteroidales; family PXBB01; genus JAKIYU01. The sequence goes on from CAZVOS010000083.1 coordinate 3,461, forward strand.
GAGGGGCTCGTAATTATTGAGTTCGCCGTTTTCGATTGTAATATCAGATATGGCATACAAATTATTCAAATCAATATTCAAGGAGCCATCAAAGCTCAAAATCAAATCAATATCTGCAGTCAGTTTACCTTTTACATTTTTATCGATGAGTTCATTTTGCCCGAAATTTTCGAGCTGATAGAAGATTTTTTCAATGTTAGTACTCACAAGTTTTGATTTGGCTTGAGTTAAAAAGGTATTTTCAGCCCTGCCATCAATTGTAAGCGATGTTATGACTTGCCCATCGAAAGCTTCAAAAAAGATGTTTTCGGCTTTCAGTATTTTATTTTTTAATTTTACTTTACCATAAAGTTTCTGTGCTTGGAACTTTGCAAATCTTAAATTTTTAATATCTATGTCAAGATTGTAATTAATAAAATCGGGAAAACGCAATTTGTATAAAGTGTCATTTTTTTCGATACTGCTTAAGAGGAGTTCATCAAGGAACAGATTTTCTGCATACAAGCCGGCATCAATACTCAGGTTTTGAGAAGGGATAAAAACAAACGACAAAGCGTTACGGAAATAACCTTTCAGATTAAAATCGGAAGTGCCAATAACAAGGTTGAGGTTATCAATTATAACATCATTATTATTAAACTGAAAAACACCTTCAATATCTTTTACTGTTTTATTTATATTGTCTTTTAGTGTAAAAAACCCATCAGAAAGCTGGGCTTTACCATGACATTTGCTGTTGATAAAATCTTCAGGTTTGAAATCGGATAAGCTTTTAATTTTTCCTGAAAACATTAAATCCATATCAACAGTACCACCAATTTCGTGAAACATATCAAAATGGACAAATTTTATAAATTCCGTTAAATTAATTTTTGCATTTGTTTCAATATTCATCAAAGGGTAATTGAAATTTTCGATAGATAAAAACCCTTTGATACTCCCCTGAGGCAATTCAGCATATAAATTTTCAAAAATGAGCACAGAGGTTCCCACAGAATGTTCATTTCCATTTGTATAAGTTGCTTTAAAGCTTATATTGTTGAGTGAGATATTATTTACATTGTGTTTCATGCTGCCATTTTTCATATCACAATTAACATCCAATTTAGGATATTCGCCTTCTCCCAATTTCCCATTTATGTTTAAAACAAAATTTATAGTGCCACTGCTTTTATAATCGGATAAATGACTTTTAACTTGTTCGGGGAGTTCTTCAATAAAGCCAGACAAGCTTAATTCATTACTGTTTATTTTGAGCTTCATATCTGTTTTGAGTGGCTCATCAATTATGGTTCCTTCTGTTTTAAAACACATATTTCCGACACATAGTTCTCCTTCAGAAATATGGTACGTTTCAGTTTCATTGTTCACGTTTAAAACCAGGGATAATCTGGCTTGTTTATCTGCCAGAAATAGCCAGTCATCTATCTGTATTTTCTGAATATGCAAAAGTGTTTGCATCTCTGAATCGAAAATGTCATCATTAAGCTCCCCTTTAAGCACACCCTCTTCAATAATAAAATCGTACAATTGCTTTATAGGAGCATGTATGTAGCGTACATGTACATTTTTGCAGTTTATTTTTTTAAGAAGCAATTTAAATGGGGCATCAGTTGTGTCGGTGCTTTCTTTCCAAAAAGTATAGTTATCTGAGTTGTCGTTATATATTTTTAAATTAAGTTTGGCATTTTCAATATCAATAGTTCTGATTTTATAATTTTCTCTAAAAATATCTATGATATTAAAATTGAGATAAAATTTCTCAGCAAAAAGCAAGGTATCCCTATTGGGTTTATCTGTGGCATCCATTGCTGTAAACTCAGTAAAATAGAGCGAGGCATAAGGAAATTTTTTAAAAAGACTGAGTTCAATATTTTTTACAGTGATTTCTGAACGCAAATTTTTGTTGAGTTCATTTATAATAATATTTTTAACCTTATCCTGATAAAAAAAACCAATAATAAGTGCTGCCATTATAAACAGTGCAAAGAGAGCAGTAATACTCAAGAGGAAGTATTTAAGTATTTTTTTAATTCTTGGACTGTATCTTATGATTTTCATAAAATAAATACTTAAAATTTGTGTGTCAAAGTTAAAACATAAATCTTGATAATTTATTATGGAAAATGCTTTAAGAGAAATATAAAATTTTTTTAATTTTGATATTAAATACCAATCTAAATATTATATATGGAAGCTTTACAGATACAGATTTTAATAGTGATGTTGGTTTATATGCTGGTGGTTGTAGGATATGGGTTTTATCAGGGGTTAAAAGTCAAAGATGCATCAGATTTTGCAATAGCAGGCAGGAAGTTGCCTGGCTGGGCAGCGGCCTTATCAGAGAGGGCTACAGGGGAGTCTGCATGGGCGCTATTAGGTTTGCCAGGGGCAGCTTATGCTTTAGGGCTTACAGAAATGTGGACAGCATTGGGGTGTGCTTCAGGAATAATACTGGGATGGATATTTATATCCCTGCGGCTCCGGGCTGAAGCCGAGAAATATGAGGCCAACACCTTTATGGAATACTTATCGAAAAGGCATGGTGCAGTAGGAAAATACATACAGATAATTGGCAGTTCTATTATTGCATTTTTCTTTTTCTTTTATATAGGTGCACAGTTTATAGGCGGTGGCAAGGCCATTCATCAGATTTTAGGTTTAAATATTTATACAGGTCTTATCATTGTTGTCATTTTTGTTGTACCCTATTCTATTTATGGTGGTTTCAGGAGTGTGGTCTATACAGATGTGATACAGGCATTAATCATGCTATTAACACTTATTGTTGCCCCTATTGTTGGCATATATTACATCAGTCATCAGCCGGATGTCTTTGCCACAAGTATAGGAGAAGCCATACAGAATGCGGGTGGCAGTTATTCGTCACTTACGGGCACAGCCACAGGTTTTGGTGCAGGTGTGGTGATTGCTGGCGGTTTCTGTTGGATGTTTGGGTATTTGGGTGGCATGCCCCAATTGGCTGTACGGTTTATGGCAATAGAAAACCGTAAACAAGCTGTTAAAGCAAGAAATATTGCAATTTTATGGACAGTATTGGCTTACACGGGGGCCTTATTGCTGGGATGGATAGGTCTGGCTATATTTGGGCCAGAATCACCCGACTTAGTGGACAGAGAAGCCATTATGCCTGCTGTTTTATTTAAAATATTTCATCCTGTTATTGCCGCTATTTTAATTACAGGGGTTTTTGCTGCTATTGTTTCAACGGCTAATTCCCTCCTTATTTTGTCGGCTACTGAAATAAGCGAAAACATTATTGTTCACATCACATATTTAAAGAAGTTTAAACTTTCCAAACTGGCTGTATCAAGATTTATTACAACACTGATAGCCATAGCTGCTTTTATCTTTGCTGCTTTGTCGAAAGAAAACCTTGTTTATAATATTGTAAAATATGTATGGGCTGGTATTGGGGATACTTTTTCGGTAGTTATAATACTTACATTATTCTGGAGAAGATTTCATGCCAGGGCAGCACTTGCCACAATTTGCGGAGGCATTATTTTTACTGTTGTCTGGATTCAGACTGGCTTAGAAAAGCATATCAGTTGTTTAATCATGACCTTTATATTTTCTCTTTTCACAGCGGTAATTTCAACTTACCTGATAAAGCATAAAGATTAATATCTGTTAAGGCAGCAGCACATTAATTTTGAAAGGGCATGATTTAATTTCAAAAACGCCTGCCCCGGCAATTTCTCCTTCCACTTCGCAATACATTTGTCTTTGTGGTTTTATGTTTACATAAGATGCCCTGTAATGATGTACTTTTTTATAACTGATATGGGTTCCTTTGTATAATTTGGGCAACTGCGTTATGATTTCGCGTATATTCATTGGTTCAATCACTATCATATCGAGCAATCCGTCTGTGAAATCAGCCATAGGTACCTGCATCATCCCTCCGCCATTGTATTTACAAATACCTACTGCTATAGAAAAAACATTTTTATTAAAAGCCATCCCTTCTAATTCAATAGTACAAGGTATTGTTTTGTGTGATACAAGACTTAAAAAAAGATTTTTGAGATAAAGTATTTTATTCCCTTTTTTAAGATGAGATGATTTGTTCATTCTTAATATGACTTCTGCATCGAAAGCCAAACCTGCAATATTTACGAAATATCTTTTTGTGATATCATAGTCATTTTTTACCACTACTTCGCCCAAGTCATGAGTTATTATCCTGCCATTTAAGAACATTGATTCGAGTTGGGATATATCCGTTGAGATATGATGCATCCTTGCCCAATCATTACCTGTCCCAGTTGGAATTAACGCTAAAGTAAATTTTTCAGAACTTGTATTTTCGTTTTTTAAAATGGCATTTACGACCTCATTAAATGTCCCATCTCCTCCCACCACAACAAAATTTGTCTGTCCCTGTGTTATTGATTGATTGATTATTTGTTCACAATCTGATTTTGAAGGAGAGAAAAATTCACTGAAAACATATTGCCGTAATTTAAGCTTTTGTTTCAAATTGTGCCATACATCCCTATTCTTTTGAGTAAATGTATTGGGATTAATTATCACATGCCAGGATAGAGGGATAGGCAACATTTTATTTTTTAGTATAAATTATCTGCTGCATCAATTAGTATAAGCATCTGCGGAAGAAGGGCAAAATCGGCAGTTATGGTTTCGTCTGTAAGGGACTCTGCTTTAATAAAGCTAAGGTTATGTCTGTCGAAATAAGCCCTTACGACATTATCTTCATAAATAAATACCTCATCTGTCTGTGTTAAAGAATAAAAAACGCCTTCATTTTTATAAATCAATACTTTACGGTTTTTTTGTTTACTTAGAATAAAACCTGAGGGCGTGTTTTTAAAGCTTTCGGCGGTAAGGAAGAACTTGGGTTTTTGCATATATGGGGCGCCATCGGTAGGGCAAAAAGTGTTACAATTGCCACATTCATTACAAAAATCGGCGATATTAAGAATCTGGTATTTTTGCTTTAGCTTGAAAACATCGCCTTGCATTATTTGAAATTGCTCTTTATTGATTTGTATTTTTGGGAATGTATATGTTCTTTCTTCAGATGTGAAACAGTAATTTGCTTTATTGG
>CAZVOS010000084.1:0-8551 GCA_964628845.1 uncultured Bacteroidales bacterium
TAGTATTTTAATTCCGAAAAAGTATAAAACCTTTAATATTAACAAAAGCACCCTAACCTTTAACGCTATTAAGAATAAAGATATTTCACAAGAAGACATAATGAATTACCCATTCTTCGATTCGATTAATAAGTATTCAACACTAAGTTATATAAATAAGGATACAGTTATTATTATTAAAGCCAAAACTATAATAGATTTTATATTAGAATCGAAAAATTACACCAACAATACTACCCTAAACAACTTTATTAAAGACAGTACTGAATATATGAAAGAATATATTATATATGATAGTATTCAAGACAGTAGTTATTTTATATTTAAGGATATTAAGGATTATGAAAATGCTATAAATAAGTTTAAAACAATAAATCCCACACATTCCGATAGTGTAATTAATGAAAAATATTTTATAGAAGTACCTAATAGTATGGACAGTGCAAAAATTGCTTGGTTAACCTATTTTGAGCCCTGGGGTTGGATATCCTGGGCATCTGCAAAAATGAAAGATATTGATATTATAAGTAAATTAAATCAAAATTTAGAACAACTTAACGGCAAGTTAAATGATGGAAAAAAGGGCTACATCTATGTTATTGACACCTCAGGTTATTTGGTTTTTCATCCAAATATTAAAGAGTACACACATTATACTACTTCCTATAAAAATGAAAAAAGTTTTATTTATATTGACTCTTTGATATGTAGTGCAAAAAACTTATCAGACAGTATTTTAGAAATAGAATATGAATGGATTTGGGATAACCAAGACAAAGACCATCAAAAACGAACAAAATACAAATATTATAAAAATTTGGGATGGATAGTCTGTTGTGGTTTTTATGAAAAACAAACATACGAACCATTAACCAATCTTTTCTATTTACTGATTATTATTGGGATAGTGATATTTTTCATTTTTATCATTACTGTTTATTATTTCGACAGGTCGATTATCAAACCCATTGAAGAGATAAATTATAGTGTCAGCGAAATTGGAACCCCTGATTTTAAGATTAAAGAGAGCGAAAAAGAACGCAAAGATGAAATAGGAGATATTTATAAATCGGCTTCAGAAGCAGATAAAAAAATTAAAAAGAGTAACGAGGAAAATATCCGGCTGGCAAACAAGACAGTAATATCTGCAATTCTTGGAAGAAATTTAAGTCACACCTTTGGCAGCCATGTATTACCGGGCATAAACAATAAGCTTTTAGTTTCTGATGGTGACAATAAATTTTTTAAATTAAATCAATTTAAAGAGGCACAAAACCATTTTTTGTGGAAATACTCGGAAATTAAAAATGTGATAACACACCTGCAATCGCGAATGGAATACATAGCCGATATAAGCTCAATAAAACCTGTTTATGCTAATACCCTCAGTTTTAAGGATATCCTCGACAATATATTTGTTCAGGAAAAGAGTTATAATTTTTTAAATTATGTAAGTAATAACATAAATGTTAAATATAAACTTTTGCTCGAAAACATTGACGTATTTGATTTACAGCTTGATTTTCCCAACGATTTATTGGGCGTTCAGGCATTTTACACCATAATTATCAATATCATACGCAATGCTGTAAAACACTCATTATTAATCGGAAAAAATAAAAATTTAAAATTGACTTTTAAAGTAAGAGAAGAAGGAAAAAATAAAGAGGAATATTTTTGTATTGATATTATTGAAGAGTTCGTGGGCATAGATAAAGAAGTGAATAATGAAAATACGCAGATAGACAGTAATTTGGTAATAGCGCTTAATGAAAAATTAAACCAACGCATCATCGACGAAGAAACAAAAAAAATAACAGAAGGCGCATGGGGATTAATGGAAATGAAATTCTCAGCAGCTTACCTCAGAATGTTGGCTATTGATGATTTTGAAAATGCTGCTCCTCTTCTAATTGAAGCAAAAATTTATGATGAATATTATAATGAAAGCATTTCTATAAATGAAAAATCAAATCTGGGCTTTCGGATATTTTTAAAAAAACCACAATTATGTCTTTTCATAAAAAATGATTCAGAGATAAACAATATTCATCTTTTTAAAGAAAAAGAACTGAACGTAAAGGGCATAAAAATAAGCCATTTATCAAATGCCGAAACAGAAATAAATATTAAAAACAGTTCACATAAATTTATAGTTTGCAGTAAAGATTTAAAAATTGAAAATTATATAAATCGCAGGATATTATATTTAGACAAAGCATGCTATAACGAATTTATTGAAATGCTTAATAACGATACTTTTGAAAATATTACTTATTTTCTTTGGCAAAAATGGACTGATTTGCTCTATGAAAATAATAATATTCCAGAAATTGTTTTTACTATGCCCAGCGAAAACAAAAAATCAATAGCATTTTTCGACGGACATGGAGAAACTATGAAAAAAGAAATAATAAAGAGAAAAATTTTATATTCCTATTTGTATTACGAACCATTCGAAAGCAAAAGCTTTACATCTTTGCTGGTAAACAGAATAAAAGAATCGGAATACTTATTAAGAGAAAAACTAATAAACGAAACACTTGAAGCCGTAAAGAATAATGTCGTTTTAATTGATGAGCGATTTCAAGAGCCTGCATTAAAAAGGGACAACATTTTATCCAAATTAAAGATAAGAAATATTTTAAAACTGATGGGCGTAGAAATACCGCTGAAAAATATAAAAGAGTATTTAAAACAACCGGAGGCGTTTAAAAGATACTTAGAGAAGTATTTAATTGAAAAACTTACTGACAATACAAGCCGTTACATCATAATTCACATAACCTTATTTGAGTATCTGTGCGAAACAAAAGAGAAAAGCAGTTTGCAAAAAAAACTAAATGAATTTGAAGAAATGATTTCTAACAAAGAAAAGTCTATTGTGTTTTTATCGGGTAGAGGCACACCATCGAACCTACCCGATAATTGTTACTACCTACACTTCTCAACCATTCAGAATTATGTCCTTTCGAACAGGTCTAAGTTTTTGTTAAACAAGGTGTTGTGCTCGTTAAGAAGAAACAAACAGGGAAATATTTAAAATTTAAGTTAAAATGAAAATAGTTGTCTTAAATTCTGCAAAAGTTGGTTCAGATATCAATTTTGATAAGCTTCTTGAAATAGGGGAAGTGAAAATCTATAAAAACACTAAACCTGAAGAAATAGCATTTAGGATATGTGATGCAGAAATAGTTATATCAACAATTGATACACCAATTAATAGAGATGTTATTTTAAATGCACCCAAACTGAAAATGATTTCTATTATGGCTACCGGCTCTGATTCTGTTGATATGAAGGCGGCAAAAAAAGCAAATATAATAGTTAGAAAGGTTACTGAATATGCAACTAACAGTGTTGCACAACACACCTTTGCTATGTTGTTATATATTTTTAATCAAATTCATTATTACAGGAATTTGGCAATTAATGGTAAATGGATAAAAAATTCCGACTTTGATTATTATAAAAAAAGCTGGCAAGGATTAAATGGTAAAAATTTTGGTATAATTGGCTTTGGACCGATAGGACAAAAAGTTGCCTCTATCGCTGAAGTTTTTGGTTGTAATGTTTCATTTGTTTCAATTACTGGTAAAAACAAAAATAAAAACTATAAGAGTGTTTCTTTAAATGAACTGATTCAAAATTCTGATATTATCAGTATTCATGCACCCAAAAATAAAATAACAGAAAACCTCATAACAATTAAAGAATTTAAATTAATGAAAAATACAGCAGTCCTGTTAAATTTAGGAAGAGGGGGTATTGTTAATGAAAAAGACCTGGTAGAAGCACTGAATAAAAACCATATTGCATATGCCTGTTTAGATGTTTTAAACGAAGAACCACCTTCTTATAAAAATGCATTATTTCATGTGAAAGATAAAAAGAAATTAATTGTTACGCCCCATATAGCATGGGCAAGTAATGAATCGAGGCAACTGCTCGTTGACAAAGCCATTAAAAACATAGAAGATTATATTTTTGCCTTAAAGAATATTAAAAATAAATAAAATGATAATAAAACGAATAAAGAATATAAGTTATACGTATAAAATAACTTTAGCTATTGGTTTAATCAATGTTGCCATACTATCTGGCATTTTTATTTTTTATTATTTTTCTATAAAAAATAGTGTTACAGAACATATCGATACCAGTTTAATAAATTCGACAAAAATTGCCAAAGATGTGTTGCAACGAAATTACGAAACTCAAATTATACCACTTATAACGGCATCGGAAATAAATTACGACATCATCAGGCACTTTTACGTAAATACAGGAAGCAGTGAGGAAAGCAAAGAAAAAGCAAAAAATAGTATCGTAAACATATTTAAAGATTCCATATATAATACCGTTGGCATTCACGATTCAATTTCATTTTATCAGCCCCATTTTAAAACAGAAATATTTCAAAACCAAGATGAATTTGAAAAACATAATACAGATTTGTTTGACAGTATTATAATAAATAAAAATATACTTATCGAAAATTATGAATGGCTTGATAATGATTCATTATATCATCGTATTGGTTATTTCAGGTATTTTGAACCATGGAATATTATAATATGTAGTTCTTTTGATATAAGTTATTTTGACAGTTTGGCGGCTAATGATGAAGAATTCAGAAGACCTATCGTAGCGCTTAGATTTGGGAATGAAAAGGAAAATACCTATGAGGAAGAGCAGGACAAACCATGCCCACATACAGGTTATTTTTATATTATCAATGATAAAAATGTTTCTGTAATGCATCCTTTTAAATCTTATCAAGGAAAAAAACAACCCTATTGGCATTTAGATTCAATGATACGAGTCTTTAACAGAAACCCCGAAGCCATAGATATTATAAGCTATGAATGGCAAAATCCATGCGATAGCGACAGCTTACTCAAAGAAGCAAGTTATATATATTTTGATAAATTAAACTGGATATTGTCAGGCGGATATTATCACTCATATATTTATAAACCTGTAAAAGATATTACAACTTTTATATTAATTATGTCGGGAGTGTTTTTTATAATAATTATTGTTTTGTCGGTTATTATTGGAAAATCAATAGCAAAACCAATAAAAGAATTAGCCCTACATGCTAAAAAATTTGGAGATGGCAATTGGGACGAAAAAATTGATAATGCCAGTAAAGATGAAGTAGGCATACTTTCTACAGAATTTAATATGATGGCATCGAAAATTAAAAATAATACACAGGAGCTCGAAAACAGAATAGAAGAAGCGGTATCAAAGATAAAGAATCTGGCACGAAGGTCGGCTATTTCGACCATACTGAGCAGAAATGTAAGTCATGCTTTTGGGAGCCATGTTTTGCCAGGCATAAACAATGACCTGATAATTACAGATTTAGAAAAAAGTTATTTTAAATTTATCATGCTCAAAGAAGCTGAAAATTACTTTTTAGCAAAGTATGCTTCAATAAGAAATGTCAATTCGCATCTTCAGTCGCGTATGGAGTTTATTGCTGATATAAGCGCTGCCAAGCCGGTTTTTGCCAACACACTCAATTTTAAAGAAATCCTCGATGAATTATTCGACACAAAAGAAAACACAGAATTTATTAAGTATATCAGCAACAATATTAACGTAAAACAATCTTTATATACATCTATACAGAGCATTAAATCGGAAGATGTTCAAATAGATTTTCCTAATGACTTACTGGGTGTTCAGGCATTTTATACCATACTTATCAATATCATTCGCAATGCTGTTAAACATTCGCCCGTTGCAAATAAGAGCAAGGGCTTAACATTATATTTCAATGTAGGAGAAGAAAAAAACGAAAACTTTATAGATGATTTATTATATGTAGATATTATTGAAAAATTTGAAGTAGATGAGCCATATACCGATGCATTTATAGTCGATTTTCTTAACGATAAATTTAAACAGCACATTATCGACGATAAAACCCAAAAAATACGCGAAGGGGGATGGGGGCTTATGGAAATGAAAATTTCAGCAGGTTATCTGCGTATGATCTCTGTTGACGACATTGAACAGGCGGCACCTTCTTTAATCGAAGCTCATCATTACGACAGTAAAACCCATGAAATATGTCCGTTTGATAAATTTGCAAATTTGGGATTTCGCATATATTTGAAAAAACCGAGCTTGTGTCTGGTGCTTACCCATGACAATTTTAAACACGATGATATTAATAAGAAGAAACTACATACATGGGGAATTCAGTTTATTAATACTTCAGAATTTCAAAAACAAACCGAAAAATACCTTCATAAATTTGTAGTTAATTGCTCGGAAAACGATATAGCATGTAATAAATGTCAAAGATTTTTAGATATGGATACGGAAACCTATAACTGCTTTATTAATATGTTGAAACATGATGAATTGGATAATATTTCTAAATATTTATGGGAACAGTGGCAAAATTCTTTATATAAAGAATCCAAAATACCAGATATAAAATTTGACAATTGTGATTCTGAAACAGAAACTCAAAATATGATTGCTGCATTCGAAAGACATGGCACTTCGATAATAAATTTTACAACGGAAGATGTTAAAAATAAATTTATATATTTTGAACCTTATAGAGGGGGAAGCCATACGCATTTGCTGGCAAGGAAAGAAAAAGTATTAAGAAATGAAAATCAGGTGAAACACCAGCAACTTTTATACGAAATTGCAGAAGCTGTAAAAACAAATATTGTTATCATAGACGAAAGGATACAAAAAGCAGCAGAAAACAAATACACAGATTTACAACAATTTAAAATTAAAGATGTTCTTAGTTTTATGGGCATCGAGATACCTGAAACTAATTTGGAGGATTATTCAAAAGAGCCCCAAAAATTTAAAGAATTTTTGGAGGCCTATATAGAAAAGAAGCTTAGAGATGACAGCACTGATTTTATCGTCATTCATATTACCTTGTTTGAATATCTCTGCAAAAACAAAGAAAGGGAAGGCATTGAAGAAAAACTGGCTGCTTTCGAGAAAATTATTTCTGAGAAGAAGAAAAGTATTGTTCTTATTTCGGGGAGAGGGATGCCAGCAAATCTCCCCGGTAATTGTTTTTATATGCATTTCTCTACAATACAGAATTATCTTATTTTTAATATGTCCAAATTTCATTTAAATAAAGTATTGTATTCATTAAGAAGGAGGAATTAATGGAAAAAATATTGTTTATTATCTTTACCAATAAAGATGGATGTGGTGACGCATTCGATAAACTCGGTATATGCAGCTTTTGCTCAAGCGGGAAAGAAATTGCCGTAATAGAAAAAGACCTTAATGTGTATTGTACAAACCAAATAATTACAGAGGATATAGATTATGAAAAAGCAAGCATTTTGATTATTGCCGATATTGATATACAAGCGTTTAAAAAAAAAATAAATGCATATATCGAATCCAAAAATGCGTTTTATATAGTTTATCACCTCAGTTCAAAAACGTGGGCCTCTCAAAAACAGATTTTGACCCATTGCAATGAAGAAAAATATAAATCACATTGTTTTTGCAGCCATATATGCAAAGGAACAGATATTAACAACGAAAGCGTATTTAATAATGAACTTTATGAAATAGCACAGGCAAAAAACTGCAATAATGATATAACCCGCTTTGATGAAGTAAAAAGGAAATTACTTGAGCGTTTTAATAAAATATACGACCATGCAACTTTAATGAATTTATTTATAAAATTTAAAATTTTAGAAACCAAGAGACAAGAACGTATCATCTCTGAAAAAGAATTTGAAAGCGGGCTTATTAAAATAATAGAGGATAAGCAAATAGGATTGTTTATTAGTCAGCCCGATGCCAGACAGAAAATGGAAGAATTTTTAAAAGATGCCGTAGAAAAAAATGATTTTACAAAAGAATTAATAACACATATTTTTCAATAAAAATGAAAAAACTCATATTCTGGAACACCGAAAACGAAGTATTCCTTAAAAAGTTTTATGATGCTGCAAACGATATTATTATAAATAATTATGCAGATTTTGAATGCTTACAATTACAAACCAATGACAAAAGTATCAATAATACAAATAATAATGGAAAAATTTTTTATCCAAAAGATTTTGATTGTATTATCATATTGGCAGAGCTTTTTTGGGATGAAAAAAACAGGAATGAATACTTTGGGGTACAAATTGCTATGGAGCTTAGAATAAATAAATTAAAACACCCCATTTTTTTTGTTTCTCATAATACGCCAAAATATATACTGGACTTTAAAATAAGTGCTGAAATAATTGCCACCATAGGTACTGCCTTTTTAAGTATAGATGGTATTTATACTCAAGTGATAGAATCGGCACTTCAAAAAACAAAACTCCTAAACGACATACAACTGGCTGATATCATCCACAATTATTGTACGCTGAAAGGCATAGTGGGGAATAAATTTCACGATTTAAAAAATTTGATTAAAGAAGACTTACCCAATAAAGAAACTGCTAAAAAAACAGCCATTAATGGATTGGAAGATTTAAAAAAGATAGTAATCGATTACAAATTGACTGTAAGGAGAATTAATGAA
>CAZVOS010000085.1:0-8468 GCA_964628845.1 uncultured Bacteroidales bacterium
ATTTGGATTGACGGGTAGAAAACTCTAAGCAGTTCCAACTTTAGTCAGGGTTTAACTTTTATGGGTGGTTTCGACTGCGCTTAACCACAGGAAAGTATTGTTAATGAAGAAATATCAATTGGGTTAATATGTAAATGGGTAATAAAACAACAAGCGAAAATTTAAACATATAACCAAAGAAGCTGGGCATATTAATTTTGTTTTCTTCGGCAATGGCTTTCACCATAAAGTTAGGACCATTTCCGATATAAGTCATGGCACCAAAGAATACTGCACCTAAGGATATGGCAGTTAGAAATGCTTCGGGGATGCCTGCTATGAGACCTGAGGCGTTTGCATCTGTTACCATACCTGTGGCTAATTTATGGAAAGCCAAGGCAGTAGGAGCATTATCGAGGAATGAAGATAAAGTACCTGTGGCATAATAGAACATGGGTGCAGAATCAACGCCAAGTGAAGCCGAATTGTCGCGTAGCCAGAGTAATGCGGGTACCATAGTAATAAAAATACCTAAGAATAGAAATGCCACTTCAATGATGGGAGTCCATGTAAACTTATTTTCAGTTCTCAGTAGTTTGGGTGTGAAGTAAAGTGATAGACCAGCAAAAATGAGCATAACAGCTTCTCGTACAAATGCAAAATAATGGTTGTCGTGGATAAAATGCAAGTAATTTTCATTGAGGAAAGCCACAGAAATCACAATACCAATAAGGAATATAAAATTGTATGTGCCACTTAACCTTATGGGTTCAATATGTTCGAGGTCGCTTTTAATATTTTCGATGGGTTCTTTTTTATAATAGAATGTATCTACAGCAAAATATATTAAGAGAAGGGAGCCATTAACGAAAGCCCATTCTTTAGTAAGTGAAAAGAACCATTCGAATGGGGCACCTCTTAAATAGAGTAAAAATAAAGGTGGGTCGCCAAGAGGTGTGAGCATCCCACCTGCATTGGCCACAATGGCAATGAAAAATAAAATGGTATGTACTTTAAAATTTCTTTGTGAGTTTGTTTTTATAACAGGACGTATAAGAAGCATTGCAGCACCTGTTGTTCCCATAAATGAGGCAAACACAGCACCTATAGCAAGAAATAAGGTGTTAATAGCTGGTTTTGCCTGAATATCTCCTTTAAGATGAATACCACCTGTGATAACAAATAAAGAACCTAATAAAATAATAAAGGGCACATAATCGAACAACATCTGATGTTGCAAGTCGTGCGATAAACCATTTAAGATTAGGTAGATGGCTGTAGGTATGCCTAATACTAATGATATTATTAGTTTGTTTTTGTTTTCTTCCCACCAGTGATGAAAAAATAAGGGGCCAATAGCAATAAACAACAACATAATTAAAAAAGGGACTGAAGCCCATAAAGGAATACTTGAAAGATGTTCCATAAAATCAGTTTTTAAATTTTTGGCAAAACTAATATTTTATTTCAGTAAAAAAATTAAATACACACAAATTTATTTTTTAAAGCATTCTTTTTAACTTTGCCCAAAATTTTTAAAAAAATAAGAATGGGAAGAGCATTTGAATACCGCAGGGCATCAAAGGAAAAACGCTGGGATAAAATGTCCAAGGTGTTTCCGAAGCTAGCCAAAGCCATCACCTTAGCAGCCAAAGAAGGGGGTGTAGATCCAGATACAAATCCTCGTTTGCGCAATGCCATTCAAATGGCTAAGCAACAGAACATGCCCAAAGACAATATTGATAACGCCATAAAACGTGCTGTTGCTAAAGATGCGGAATCACTTGTAGAGGTAGTTTATGAAGGCAAAGGACCATATGGTGTATTGGTTTATGTAGAATGCATGACCGACAATGTAACGCGTACAGTAGCCAATATAAGGTCGTATTTCAATAAAGCGGGTGGTGGTTTTGTACCGGCTGGCAGTTTGGAATTTATGTTCTCGAGAAAAGCAGTGTTCGAAATAGAAAAGAACGAAACCATCAATATTGAAGAACTGGAATTGGAATTGATTGATGCTGGCTTAGATAACATAGAATTGCATGAGGAAACACTATATATTTATGGCAATTATTCAGATTTTGGGCATTTGATAAAAGCATTAGAGGATAAAGGAATAGAACCCAAAAGCTCTGTTTTGAAACGCCTAGCAAATAGTCCTGTTCAATTTAATGAGGAACAATTGCTCGACATTGAAAAAATGCTTGACAGGATTGAAGAAGATGATGATGTTCAAGCCGTTTATACCAATATTGAATAGTTTTACATGAAATTATCATAAAGGTATTTGGGATTTTTAAATTACAATCATTAATTGTTAAGAAATAATTCAGTACTTATAGGGAAATGGTCTGAGAGATTTACCTGATGTGTTTTAAAGGAGGATGAAGTAAAATGTTTGCTGTAAAAAATATAGTCAATTCTTAGATAGGGAAGTATTCCATTGTAAGTTTTTCCAATTCCTTTACCACTTTTAAGGAAAGCATCATTAAGGTTTTTGCTTAGTTTGTAATATGCATAGGATGAGGGTGTGTCGTTAAGGTCGGTGCATAAAATAATGGGGTGATTACATGCTGCAATATGTTCTGTAACAATTCTTATTTGTTCCGTTCTTTTTAAGTAAGCTTTTTTGAGTTGTGATGCAATCTTACGCCACGATTTTTCAGAAAATAATGCGACACTGTCCTCAAAATTTAAATTATTGAGACTTTCTATAAAAAAGAAATCTTCGGTACTGATACCAATAGATGCAAAATGAGCGTTGTAAATTCTAACAGTATCATTAAGCAGTTTAATATCTGTATAAATGCAAGGGTTTTTAATATTTTTTGAAAATTTAATTTCTCCTTTTTTTATGATTGGATATTTTGTGAGTGTAGCTATACCGTATTTATGTTCTTTGCCTCCAAAAGGGAAATAAGAGTGTGTTTCAGTAGCTTCTTGAATTTGTACTAAGCTGTCAATTGTTTTGTATTTATTCTCAGTATTGAAATATGCTTCCTGTAGGCAGATGATATCTGGCTTTTCGTTTTGAATGAATGTTAAAATTTCATTCCTTTTTAAAAATTTATTCACATCTTTTTTATGATTGTATCTGTTAAAAAGACGTACATTAAAAGATATTACTTTGAGTCCATTACTGTTAGCGGTGATGTTGTTTGAAACTGGAAAAATATTGAAAAATTTGATAAAAAGATGAAAAGATATTATCAAGACCAATCCAATATAAATTGATATTTTTTGTCGGAATAAGAGCCAAATAATAAAAAGAAGCAAAGCAAGCACATAAAGAAAAGGGAATATCAAGCTAAGGAATGCAGCATATATTGAGATATCAGGTGGGATATAACGACATAAATAAGAAATAAAGAAAATACAAAGAAACAGGTAGGTAATTAATTTAAAAAAATTAAGAAGTAATGATTTATTTTTCTTTTTACTCTTAAACATTATTTATTTCTTAGATGTATTGAACAAAAAATCTTTTTCTTCTTTTGTTAAGCTGTCATACCCAGATTTAGAAATTTTATCGAGTATGGTATCAATTTTTTTCTGTTTTTCTACTTTAATGGTATTGTATTCATCATCGCTTAATGGTCTTTTTGGGTTGTATTCGGCTTTCATTTCAGCTTTTGTGAATCTGAGATTTTTAAGTATTTTCGTTAATCTTTTAAAGTTAAAAAGATACTTGTTTTTCAAAATGAAACCATATATTAATCCAGTTGCAACACTTCCAAGATGAGCCAGATATAATGCAGGTTCGTTAATACTCAGGAGGTTTACAATTATTAAAATCAGTGTAATATATTTTAATTTAATATTGATAATAGCAATTCTGAAAGGATTATTTGGTGCAAATGCTGTTATAGCTGTCAATACTGAAATTATAGCTGTTTGGAGAGCGGGAGAAAATATATACATATCGGGCATCGCAAGGAGTTTTTTTTGCCAAAGCAGATATAAAAAACTTCCTAATATACCTCCCAGTATGTAAGTTGCAAATAAATGAGAGTTATTAATAATTTTTGTAAACAATGAGCCGGAAAAATAAAGTATAAAAAGAAAAAAGAAGGAAATATAGAACTTTTCTTTGAGTAAAATGAAGCATAATAAATTGAAAATAAGCAAGAAACTCAATTGCTTATGAGAATAATAAAAGTTTTTAATTTTATGAATAAATGGGTTGTTATACATAATTAGTAAAAGCGTTTTATTTTTTTATTCCAGTATTTAATAAGGAAGAAGCCGAATATCATGCCACCTAGGTGAGCAAAGTGTGCAACGTTATCGGAGCTGTTGTTTGAAAGTCCGAGATAAAGCTCTAATGCACCGTACAGCATAACGAAATATTTGGCTTTAATGGGAATTGCAAAGTAAATATACAACATGGTATTTGGGAACAGCATGCCAAAGGCAAGGAGTATTCCGAATACTGCACCGGATGCACCCACTACATTTGGAGCATTGAGGTATTCTGTCCGATATTCGTTCATAAAAAGTACGGCTCTGTTTAAGGCATTGCTTTCATTAATTCCAATTTGGTTGTTGTAGTATTCAGCAAATGATTTATAACTGTTTTGGATGTCGTATGAGAAAATTTTAAAATTTTCAGAATTAAGGAAAGCCATCAGTGTATCGTTGTTTGGATTGTCAAGGAAAGTATCAATAGAGCTTAAAACGGGCCACATCTGATAATACACAACTATATAATGGATAAGGGCAGCACCAATGCCAGTAACGAAATAGTATAATAAAAAACGTTTGGCACCCCATACGTTTTCGAGTACATTACCGAACATCCAAACGGCAAACATATTGAAGAAGATATGACCAAAACCACCATGCATAAACATATAGGTAATAAACTGATAGGGCCTGAATTTTTCGGATGAAGGCAGGTGCAAACCTAATAAGTCGATTAAGTCAATGTTAAAAGTCCTGCCAAGTGAAATTGTGGCAAGGTAAAAAAGGAGGTTGATAATGAGAATATTTTTTACAACCAGAGTCAAGCTTCCAAATCCACCAAAAAATTGTCTGTTATTCATACCAAAAATTTTTATACAAAATATTTTTCTAAATCTTCTGTTTTAATAATACTTACTGTAGCTTTTCCGAAAGGTGTATAATAAGGTGTATCGCAGCCGAAGAGTTTTTCGATGATGTCGTTCATTTCTTCAATGCGTAAAGTTTTTCCTTTTTTTACGGCTAAGTTTTTTGAAAGTGATGCGGCCATGTTTTCAGTTTTACTAAGCTTCATACTGATTAAATTGCTTTTATAACTTTCGAGCATTTTTTCAAAAACAGCTTGGAGCATGTTATTCTCAAAATCCGAGGGAGTTCCGTAAATAGTGGCACTGGTTTTACTTTCAATTTTAATATCAAACCCTAAGGAAATAAATTCATTAATGAGTTCTGAGCACAGTTCTGTATCCGAAGGAGATAATTCGATTTGTAGAGGGAAAAGCAATTGCTGGGATATATTTTTTTTATTTTCGAGCATGTAAAGAAATTTTTCAAAAAGGATTCTTTCGTGGGCTGCTTGCTGGTCAATAATCATAATACCCGATTTAACAGTAGTTAAAATATATTTATTATGTATCTGGAGTATTTTGTTATTATCAGTACTGCCGTCGGGTGTATTCCAGTCGGCCAGTAGATTATGGGTTTTTAAATCTTTGTTGGGATAAATATCTAATGTTTGATTATTATCATTATTGTTTTGTGAAGATTCTTCATAAAGCTTCTTCCAGTTTTTTTTATTGTCTTTGTTTAACGGAGTCTCAAAATTATGGGAATTTTGTGTTGTGGTATTAAACGGGTTAAAATCAGGATTCAGTTTAATGACAGGTGGTTCAACATAAATGTTTTTGGGTAGAGGGGGTACTTCGTAATCGGTATTTTTTGAAAAATCCAAACTAGGCATGACGTTATGCACGCCTAATGATTTTTTGATGGCGGCATTCAGAAAGCTGTAAATCATTCTTTCATCCTGAAATTTAATTTCTGTTTTAGTAGGGTGAATGTTTACATCAATAAGTTCTGGATTGATATCAATAAATATAAAGAAGGATGGGAATGAATCTTTACTGATAAGGTTGTTATAAGCACTGAAAACGGCATGATTGAGATAATTATGCCTCATGAATCTTCTATTTGTAAAGAAGTATTGTTCACCTCTGGTTTTTTTTGCAAATTCGGCTTTTGAGATAAAGCCAGAGAAAGAAACTGTTTCCGTTTGCAGTTCTATAGGTACTAATTTTTCGTTGTACGAATTGCTGAAGCAATTAACAATGCGTTTTTTCAAATTGCTTTTTTCAAGGATGAAGACTTCATTATTATTATGGTAATACGAAAAGGCAATTTGGGGATGAGCAATAGCCAGCCGTAAAAATTCTTCAGTTATATGTTTCAATTCGATTTGTTCAGATTTAAGAAAATTTCTGCGGGCAGGGACGTTGAAGAATAAATTTTTGACAGCTATAGATGTTCCTTTATCACAGGTGCATGCCTCCTGACTTTTAATAACAGAGCCCTCGTTTATTATATGGGTGCCTAGTTCATCATTTTCGTTTTTTGTTTTCATCTCCACATGGGCAATTGCGCAAATCGAAGCCAGTGCTTCACCTCTGAATCCCATAGTATGTATCGAAAACAAATCATTTACATGTTTTATTTTAGATGTGGCATGGCGTTCGAAGCTCATACGGGCATCTGTTTCGGACATGCCGTTACCATTATCAATAACTTGAATGAGTGTACGTCCTCCGTCTTTAATAATTAATTTAACAGTATCGGCACCTGCATCAATAGCATTTTCCATAAGCTCTTTTACCGCAGAAGCAGGGCGTTGAATAACTTCACCTGCAGCTATCTGGTTGGCTACTGAGTCGGGTAATAATCGGATAATATCTGTCATAAATTATTTAAATAATAAGTAAAGTACAGCCAATAATAAAACAATAATCATGACTAAGGTTGTTGCAGAATATTTTTGAACTTTTTTTTTCTTAGGCGCATGCCATTGTTGTTTTATTTTTAATTTCAGGTTTTCAAGTTCAGGATTCTCATCCACATCTGTTTTACCCATCTCATTATCCTCTTTATCGGGATTGTAAAAGACGGGCTTATAATTATATTTCTTGTGTTTATTTATTTTAAAAAATACAAGTCCCATAAATTTTCATTTTCTGCAAATTTATAATTAAGTTTTAAATAGCTGGTAAATCTTGGGTTAAAATAGCTATTAAAAATATTTAAAAAACTAGCTTATTAATCTTTTTGGGCAGAAGTATTATTGAAAAGGAATATGCAAATAAATGACGTTAATGTAATTATTCTTATCATTTTGCTTTAAATTTAATAAGCTCTTGGAAGTGTTATTCACTCCCAAGAGCTTAAATAAAATTATCTAATAATAACTAATTTATCAAAAACAATAGGTTTGTTATTAATATTAAAAACGTAATTATAAAAACCTGTTTTAAAATTGCTGATAGCTATAGAAAAGCTCTTTGTTTCAGCTTTGATGTTTTTTGACATTACTACCTGTCCAAGATTATTGTAAAGAATAAATTCTGCATTCGTATGAACACTGCATTTAATATCAATAGTTAATGTTGTTGATGCTGGGTTTGGAAATACTTTAAAGATGGTATTATTCACCTGTAAGTCATTTGCAGAAGTAAATGTTTCTTCCCAGAGTCCTGTACGTGTGTTGCTTCCTTTGTATGTTCCCCAGAGGACTTTATTTTTATGATAGGGTGTATTTAATTCATACACATTAATATAAGATGAGTCGGGTTCTGCTCCGAAGTTAAGATTGTAGGATAAGGCCACAAGTTCAGTGTTGCCATCTCCGTTAATATCTGCTATAGATACGCCGTTCATAAAGGTAAAACCTTTGGGTTTTAAGGGGAAATCGGGGAGTTGTCCGCTGCCGTTCATTTTATAGCCATGAATAAATCCGTAACCGTTATTATCTTTGAGATTAGAGCCGAAAATTAATTCATAGTCATTGTCGTTTGTAATATCGGCAACTGATATGTAACCTTCCAGTCCTCCTTGTTTAACAATAGGAAATCCATTGAGGATATTGCCATTTTCGTCCCATCCATAGAGCATGTCCAGTGTGTCGTTGGCTGTGGGGCGGCTCATAAAAATATGCCATTGGCTATTGATTTTTACTACTGTTGGTGGTGAGTAGGTCCACATATCATCAGGTACTTGCAGAGGCCAACCAGGGTATGATGTATTGTCATATCTCATGATATAGTACTGCGGTGCATCACCATGGGTTGAGCCCACTATTTCCTTATAATTGTCGTTGTTAAAATCTGCAATAACAGGCGATTGGTAGCTGTATGACTGGTTGGGTGCTGTTGTTAAAGGAAAACCGCTTTTGGCTTGTCCGTCTAATCCGAGAATATAGCGTGATTTTGTTGAGTAGGCAATAATATCTTTTTGTCCATCCCCATCAACATCGCCTACCG
>CAZVOS010000086.1:0-8454 GCA_964628845.1 uncultured Bacteroidales bacterium
TCGAAACATATTATGGCGGGTCTTACGATGCCTTTCTAACGAAATTTGATACAGATGGGAACAGGTATTGGGGCAGCTATTACGAAGGTGAAGATGTTGATTATGCTTATGCCGTTGCTGCTTTTGGAACTGATGTGGTATATCTTGCAGGCCATACGTTCTCAGCCAGCAATATTACATCACCTGGCGCATACCAGATAAACCACGCTACAGGTGGTGGTGGCTCTTCAGATGGTTTTCTTGTTAAATTTTCCAACGATACTACTGCCCATATTTTTATGCCAAGCATACAAGCAACATTTGATTTTATTGCTTACCCTTCTCCCGGAAGCGGTTCTCTTACCATTGAGCTTGACAAAACCTATTCTAATGTTAGTGTCAAAGTCTTCAATATCTTAGGTCAAACAGTCTTTACCGAATTTATTGCCAACTCACAAATCTTTTCATTGGAGCTGCTTCAAGCTCGAGGAGTGTACTTTATAGAAATCAGCACCAATCATTATCGTTCAATAAAAAAAATATTAATAGAATAATAATTTGATAATGGATAAAGAAAAAAAATTGGATTGTTCTCGTTATTAATTTGTATCTTTGAAAAAACAGGTCTATGAAAAAGGCATTGGTATTTTTATTTTTAACGACAATCGGTTTGAGATTATTAGCCAATCCTATTGTACTTCCGTCTATTTCAATTTCAGAATTGTATTATTCTACTTTGTACGAATGGCATCTTGAACTAAGTTACAATGCCAGCACCCAGAGTGGCTTGACAATTGACAGTGCTTTCATCTCATCATCATCGGATATCGTGCAACTAGCTGTGTATTCTTTTACTGGAAACAATCAGTTGTTTGTGATAACGCAGGACAGTATTAATGGTGTTTTACAAATCAACAGAACTGGCGATACCATAACAGTCATCACTTACTGTATGGGAATGGCATCTGAAGATGTATAAATTTTGGGGATTGTCAGGGTGCGTTAATCAATTTTCCCCGAGATGGTCAATCTATAAGCAGATATAATATGTTCTACGTCAAAGATAATTCCCCTACAATTGGCTTTATAAACGATACAATTGGAATATGCGGAACTATTTGGGGTACCATTTATAGTGCATATTCAACACCTGTATCTCAAAGAATGTTCAAAATAAATTATCCATTCGAAACAAACTCAGTTGGCGAATATTCAACAAGAGTATTTTCTAAACCAAGCTATCTTTATTATCTTTCCTATTACATAAACCCTTATACTACGCAATATGCATTAATTACACCTATTAGTTATACTATGGAGCCAGATTCTGTAATAGAAAGAGATATCTACTTGTTGGACACCTTAATTACCGGGTTAAAGAACCCTGCGTTCAGCATCCCTCTAAAAGTTTATCCAAACCCATTAGCAGTAAACAGCAAGCTCATTATTGAAATTGATTTGCCTGTATTAACTTCCGTTTTTTGGATTATACTCACGAGTCAGGATGGAAAATTGCTTCATAAAGAAAAGGCAGAAGCTGTTAAAACATTGCTTAATATGCCGGCTGTAAGTGGTGTTTATTTATTAACCGTAATATTTGATAACCGAACAATCTCTTCAACCAAAGTTGTTGTAAATAATGAGTAAGTTATTGCTTGTTTTGCTTGTTTTCCCCTTATGTCTTATTTCACAGGAAAAATTTGAATTTATAAATGAAAAAATTGACTTTTCTCTAAGTGCGTCATTGTTTTCAATTAATGGCATATATGTATTTGTAAACAATGCTGAAAAAAATGTTCATCAAACTATTTTTTTTCCATTTTCAGAAAACAGTGAATCACTAAACATTAATCGGATATATAATCTAACCTACAATGAGAATCTAACGTTTAAGCAAGTCACCAATGGATTAATCTTCAAAATGTTTATGTTCCCCAAAGACACGGTAAGCATTAATATTTCATACAATCAAAATACAAAAAGAGAAAACACTTACATTTTAGAATCAACTCAAACATGGGGCAAGCCCTTGCATAATGCCGACTATTCCCTATCTGCGGATAACTCGGTAAGAATTGACAGCATTTCGCTGAAACCTGATACATTGATAAATAACGTTTATTATTGGCATAAACAAAATTTCTATCCAAACGAGAATTTCAGAGTTTGGATTAAATAAGGTCTTTACTTTAAAAAAAAATGCCAAATTTAGTTTGGTGTGATATTTATATTTAATTTTACAAACCAAACAGTCGGTTTATGCTTAAAACTAAAGAACATATTTTAAAAACAACGCTGCTTCTTTTTCTGCAGAAGAGCTACAGGGATGTTACCATGAAAGAAATTGTTGAAAAGACAGGACTTTCGAAGGGGGCTTTTTATCATTATTTTAGAAGTAAGGATGATTTGTTTAAAGAAATTGTACATCTCTTTTTCAGTATGGGAGCCGTCAACTACGATACATTCAACAGGCAATCGCTAAGTGGTTTTTACAAGGATTATATCTCGCATACGGCTATAGCAATGGATACTATCAATGAGATGTTTGGACAGGATAAAAAAGCCGGTTCTCTTAATTTCTTTTTTCTATTGTTTGAAGCTGTGGGGCGCTTCCCTGAATTTTTGAAGTTAGAGAGGAAAATGTATGAAAAGGATTTGGAAGCATGGACAGCCGTTGTAGCCACAGCAAGAGCAAAGGGAGAAATTATATCCGAATCAACTGATACTGATTTGGCTGCCCTTTTTCTGTACCTGACCGATGGGGTATTTATCCGCTTTGTAAACAGCGATAAAACAATAAGCTACAAAGAATCTCTGCAAAAAGCATTTGATGCCATGTATAGCGGATTAAAAAACGGTGGTTTCGACTTGGTTCGACAAGTTCACCAAGCACCTCTCAACCACCGCTACATTAAAAATAAAAAAAAATGATAACAACAGAAAAACTTAGCAAAAAGTACAAAGATGTGCTGGCAGTAAATGAGGTATCTCTTCATATAGAAGAGGGCGAAATTTACGGTTTTTTGGGCTTGAACGGGGCAGGAAAAACAACCAGCATACGCCTGTTGCTGGGTATGGTAAACCCTACTTCAGGAATTGCTTACATCAATGGGAAAAAGGTACACCCCAATCATACTGCACTATGGCAGGAGATTGGTTACTTGGTAGAAATTCCTTATGCTTACCAGGATTTAACCGTAAAAGAAAATCTTGAACTGTTCCGGCGGCTGAGGTTTGTTGAAGATAAAAGTGCCGTAAACAAGATAATAGACACTTTGAAGCTCACACCTTATACCCATCGTAAGGCCCGTCATTTATCAACCGGCAATGCACAACGTTTGGGTCTGGCAAAAGCCCTCATCCACAACCCATCTATACTAATTCTTGATGAGCCAGCCAATGGCCTCGACCCTGCCGGGATTTTTGAAATCAGGGCTTTGCTATCGGACTTAGCTGTTAATTATGGTAAAACAATTTTTCTCTCAAGTCATATATTAGGCGAAGTATCTAAATTTGCCCACCGCATTGGTATTATTCACGAAGGCACACTCATACAGGAAATCAACACCCATGAGCTGGAGTTGCTCTGCCAAAAGAAATTAAAAATAAATACCAAACACAACGACAAAGTGCGCTTGCTTTTTACCGAAAGAGGTATTCCCTTTAAAGATACTGAGGAAGGGCTTATTGAAATGACTGATGAACAATTTATAAGAAATCCCGATGAGCTTGCTGTATTGCTTGTAAATTCAGGACTTCCACCAAGTCTCCTGCATGTAACTGAAGAGGATTTGGAAAGCTATTTTTTAAGAACCATTAACACCCCAATAAATGAAAACATTTAGTGTCGCCCTTTGGGCCGAATATAAAAAGATAATTAATTCAAAAATACTATGGGGAACTGTTATTCTATTCACTTTCATCCCTTGTATGATGGGTTTGATGATCTATATCGTAAGGCATCCTGAAATTTCTGAAAAGCTTGGACTGATAGCTGCCAAGGCCTCATTGTTTGGCGATGCTGACTGGCAGGGCTTTTTTGGCATATTACACCAGTCGATGGCAACAGTTGGGCTTATCGGCTTTGGTTTTGTTACTGCCTGGGTATTTGGGAGGGAATACATCGAAAGGACAGTAAAAGACATACTGGCATTAGCAGTATCGCGAACTCATATTGTTGTCGCAAAATTTGTTGTTGTAATAATCTGGGGGCTTTTGCTCAGCTTAATACTATACACTACAGGAATTCTAATGGGTATGATGCTCCACGTTGAAAATTGGACAACTGCCCTATTTTATGAACAAAGTTTAAAATATTTTAAAACAGCCCTTATGACGCTTTTACTTTGCAGTCCTGTAGCGTTTTTTGCCAGTTATGGCAGAGGATTGATAGCACCTATTGGCTTTGTAATTATCTCCCTTATTACGGCACAGTTTATTGCAGTAATCGGTTTAGGGGCATATTTTCCATGGTCAATACCAGGAGTGTATTCCGTTTCAGGGACAGCCGAAGGTATGAATGTATATACATCCAGTTATCTCATATTATTATTAACTTTTTTAATCGGTTTCTTCGGCACAATACAATGGTGGCGGGTGTCTGACCAACATTAGCATATAAACTGTTCGGGGATACATTTTGAAAGAGATACCTATAATATTTATTTTTTATTTACCTTTGCAAGCTTTTATTAAAGTATAAAATATTCATCATACAATCTTCTTTAATTAGGATAGAATGGGTCTTAAAAAAACAAGTATTTTAATGGTTATTTTACTTATCGCTGGTATTGGCATCATCCTAAGTACCGTAAGTAATTTAAGCAGCTATTCCGATTTTGAAGAGGCGGCGAGCTATCCTGACAGGGAGTTCCATATCATTGGCTCACTCAATACTGAGAAGCCCGTTGAAGTGGAAGTATCAAAAGAAGGTAATATTTTTTCATTTTATATGTACGACCGAAAAAAGACAGAAAAGAAGGTTGTTTTTTATGGTGAAAAACCACAGGATTTTGAAAAAACAGAGCAAATAGTTACTATAGGGAGCATGAAAGAAGATGTATTTTTAGCGTCCAGTATTTTGCTTAAATGTCCTTCCAAATATAATAAAGAAGGCAACGACACCGAAGAAGAATATAAATCAGATAAATAACTTATATATTAATTAATATTAAAACCCATGAAAAACTTTTCTTATTCAGACAGTATTGAAAAATTAAAGAAACTTGACAGCCATTTATTTGGCAAAGATTTTTTACTTACCTGGCAAAAAAGCGAAGATGAACTCAGGCAAATACTTTATGTGGCAGAAATAGCCAAATATTTCAGGGATAATAACATCTCTTTAAAGTGTTTTGATTCGGGCTTGGCAATTTCTAATTTCAGGGATAATTCAACGCGAACGCGTTTTTCATTTGCATCGGCCTGTAATCTTTTAGGGCTCGAGATACAGGATTTGGACGAGAACACATCTCAGATTGCCCATGGTGAAACAGTGAGAGAGACAGCCAACATGATTTCTTTTCTGACAGAAATCATAGGTATACGCGATGATATGTTTCTTGGAGCGGGTCATAAATATATGCTTGAAGTGGGTGATGCGCTCACAGATGGTTACGAGAATGGTGTTTTACCACAGCGTCCGGGCATTGTGAACCTGCAATGCGATATTGACCACCCTACCCAATCGATGGCAGACCTGCTGCACCTCAAAACTACCTTTGGCTCGCTCGAAGAACTTAAAGGCAAGAAGATAGCCATGACCTGGGCCTATTCACCAAGCTATGGCAAACCCCTTTCGGTACCACAAGGTATTATTGGACTGATGACACGCTTTGGCATGGAAGTATCGCTGGCACACCCCGAAGGTTACGACCTGATACCCGATGTGATTAACATAGCCAAACAAAATGCTGAAAAGACAGGCGGTAAATTCACCATGACCAACAGCATGGAAGAAGCTTTTAAGAATGCCGACATCGTATATCCCAAAAGCTGGGCGCCTTATAGTGTGATGCAAAGACGCACTGAACTACTTACAAAAAAAGACATGGATGGTCTGAAACAACTCGAAAAAGAATGTCTGGCACAAAATGCTCATTACAAAAACTGGGAATGCAATGAAGAAAAAATGCGTTTGACAAAGAATGGCAATGCACTTTATATGCACTGTTTGCCAGCCGACATATCAGGAGTTTCGTGTAAAGAAGGTGAAGTAAGTGCGGGTGTTTTTGAGAAATACCGCATCCCTACTTATGTTGAAGCTGGCTACAAACCCTATATTATAGCATCAATGATTCTCAATAACAAGTTTAAAAATGTTGCTGCCCTACTTGAAATGGTTTATGAAAGAAAAAAGAGCAGAGTTCTTTAAATGATTGTATTTGAAGAATATATCATCTCTGACGCTATTGTTACAGAAAAATTCTGCTGCGATTTGCACAAATGCAAAGGTGCTTGTTGTATTCAGGGGGACAATGGGGCTCCCTTACTTGAAGAAGAGCTGGGCATACTCGATGATATTTTTGAAGATATCGGCCCTTTTCTAGGGAAAGACAGTATAGAAACCATAGAAATACAGGGGAAATATACTGTTGATATAAACGGAGAATATGTAACTACTCTTGTGGATGGAAAACAATGTGCTTATGTGTTTACAGATGCTGATGGTATTGCCCGTTGTGCGATTGAAAAAGCTTTTCTGGAGGGCTTGATTGATTTCAGAAAACCCATTTCGTGTTATCTTTACCCTATCCGCTTGTCGAAATACAGGGATTATATAGCTGTTAACTACCATAAATGGGATATCTGCAAGGATGGATGCGCTTTGGGAAATAAGCTGGGGATACCTCTTTATGAATTTCTAAAAGAGCCCATTATTCAAAGATTTGGCAAAGAGATGTACGAGGTTTTATGTAAGGTTAAAATTTAAAAATATTAATTCATTGTTTATTAAGAAATTATTTTTATCTTTGCACCCCTTTATTAAATCAATATTTATTAACTAAAATTTAATTAAAAATGTCGAATCATTATGAAACCGTTTTCATTTTAACTCCCGTTTTGTCTGAAGAACAGATGAAGGAAACGGTAAAAAAGTTTAAGAAGCTTTTTAAAGACAAACAAGCTGAGATTGTTTTTGAGGATAACTGGGGCTTACGCAAGCTTGCCTATCCCATTAAGAAATTATCAACCGGTTTTTATTATCTCATTGAGTTTAAAGCTGATAGTACCTTTGTTGCAGAACTTGAGCTTACATTTAAACGTGAGGAGCGTGTTTTAAGATTCCTCACTGTGGCCCTGGACAAACATGCCATTGCCTATAGCGAGAAGAAACGCCAGAAGGCGGTTGATAATAAAGCGAAAGAAACTGTTTAATTTGTTTAACCTCAAAAATTAATTAATTATGGCACAAGATTCATCAGAAATAAGATATTTAACGCCCATCGCTGTTGATATCAAAAAGAAAAAATATTGTCGTTTTAAGAAGAATAAAATCAAGTTCATCGATTATAAAGATGCCAATTTCCTCTTAAAATTCGTCAATGAACAAGGGAAGATATTACCCAGAAGACTCACAGGAACATCAATAAAGTATCAACGCAAAGTGTCTCAAGCTATAAAAAGAGCAAGGCATATTGCTTTGATGCCCTATGTTACAGATTTATTAAAATAAGGAGGATATATTATGGAAATTATATTAAAACAAGATATACTCAATTTGGGTTACAAGGATGATATCGTCAATGTAAAAAATGGTTATGCCAATAATTATCTTATTCCTAAAGGATTGGCCATGATGGCTAGCACACAGAATAAGAAAATGCATACCGAAAATATGAAACAAAAAGCGGTTAAAATTGAAAAACAAGTTAAAGAAGCTGAAAAACTAGCAGAAATGTTACAGAACATTACCGTAAAAGTAGGTGCCAAAGCTGCTTCAACAGGTAAGATTTTCGGCTCTGTTAATAACATTCAGTTGGCAGAAGCCATTAAAACACAGTTCAATTACGAAGTGGACAGAAAGAAGATAACCATTGATTCTGATACTGTTAAAGAACTTGGTACTTATACTGCTAAAGTAAACTTGTATAAAAATATTTCTGCTACAGTTACTTTCGAAGTTGTTGCTGAATAAGTATTAATTTAGAAAAGAATTTTAATTAAAAAGCTCTGTATAATGGCAGGGCTTTTTTTATTTTATACCCTGTTTTGAAATAAAATATTATTTTCGCTTTAACAAATAAAGTAAATGAACATTTGTTTTATCAGTCTTAAAGCTTATCCTTTATTAAATTCTACTGTAAAAGCTCCTCATGGTGGTGCCGAAGTACAGATGTATATATTGGCTAAACTGCTGTCCGAGAACAAAGCTTTTAATGTGAATCTGATTACAGCCGATTATGGACAGAAAGCAGTAGAAAAACATCAAAACCTAAAAGTATGGAAAAGTTTTAGTTTTAGTTTGTTTACACT
>CAZVOS010000087.1:0-8451 GCA_964628845.1 uncultured Bacteroidales bacterium
AGGGGTTTTTAATGAAGATAGTAGTTTTATAAGTTTAAAAGATAGTAATTCATTTATAAATATAAAAGAAAATGAAAAAACAGGTGTTTTAATTTTAAAATATGATGATTCAGGAAATCTATTATGGCAAAAAAATTTTTCATGTAATTATAATCTATTTGAAAATTATGCTATTGCAAATTACCGGCACGATATCTCAACAAATAATAAAAATTTATATGTTGTTGGTAGTTTTTTAGATAATAAGAACACTGTATTGAAATTCGACTCAGCAGGGAACTTGATAAGATATTATGAGGTTGCGAAAGGTGTAAATGATAAAATTTTATTGGACTTTTATAGTAACATTTATTTATGTAATGACAGTTGCATTATTAAATATGATTCATCTGGAACACTATTATGGAAAGTAAAAGTCATATTTAATATTTATGATTTTGCTGTTGATTTAAATGGTAATTCTTATTATACAGGTTGTTATGAAGGTAAATTTAAAAAAAAGTTTGGAGAGCTTCTGGCTATAGGGAAAATTAATAAAAATGGAAAGCAAAAATGGTTAAAAATCTTAGGTAAAGGGTATCAAGATATAGGGTATGCTATAGCTATAAAAAATAAAGAAATATTTATCATTGGACAGTTTGAAGGTGAAAACATTGATTTTGACCCTTCATGCAAGAAAAAATTATTAAGCACCTGTGATAATCCTTTAGAAGGAGATGTTAATACTGCCTATGTTATAGTGTCATTTAAATCAAATGGAAAGTTCAAATGGGCTTTTAGAACTGGTGGTTCCAGCGATGATTATTCTGCAACTATTAATTTGGCTGATAACAAAATCATTTATATAACAGGCGTTTTAGATATGGAATATCTTGATGTTGATTTTGACCCGGGTGAAGGATTTTTTAAATTAAAAGGAATATCTGCTTTTGTAGCAAAGTACCAATATAAATAATAACTTTTTAATATTTTTTTTTACAAAAGAGTATGATTAATAATAAAAAAATATGGAACAGACACATAATGGGTATTTAGTTGTAAAAACAGAGCATGACATAGCTGATGCAAAAAAAGGTAATGAGTTAATGGTGTATGTAATATGCCCCGTGTGTAATAAAGCATCTACCTCAGTTTTGGCCAATGCTGAACAAACTATAAAAAGGGGATGCAGCTTATGTGCTAAAGAAAAATGGAACCCCGAGTTACTTAGCACCACCAGAGAGGAATATAATGAGTTTATGCTAAAAGTAACAACCCGTAAAATGAAAAATGGTAATTAAATGAAATTCAAATACCCCCGCACATACCACCTCGAATGGTCAGAAGGCAAAGGCTCTGACGATAAAACACTATTTGATTTATCGGGGTTTGAAGGCATAGAAATAGTTATTACCGAAAAGATGGATGGTGAAAATACCACCATGATGAGGGATTGCATTTATGCCCGTTCGTTGGACAGTGTTGCTCATCCGTCAAGGCATTGGGTAAAGGGCTTGTGGGGGAATATAAAACACGAGATTCCGGAAAACATGCGGATATGTGGTGAGAACCTGTATGCACAACATGCATTACGCTACGAAAACCTGCCCGGTTATTTTATGGTTTTCTCTATATGGGAAGATGAAAAATGCCTGTCGTGGGAAGAGACTAAGGCGTATTGCGAGATGCTCGGGCTTATTACTGTGCCTGTGTTGTGGGAAGGTGTCTTCGATTTGAATTTTGTAAAACAATTTAAAATAGATACCAAAAAACAGGAAGGTTTTGTAATAAGACTGGCAGAGAGCTTTATACTTAAAGATTTTCAAAAGTCTGTTGTAAAATGGGTACGAAAAGGTCATGTGGCAGATGATGAAGAACACTGGATGCAGAAGAAAATAATACCTAATGGACTTGCAGCAAAGTGATAATTAAAAAATGTAAAATGATAGGATTGATAACACCTGTTTTATTTCTGGTTATTAACGAATTATGCCATGTATAGGACAAAGAAATGATTCAATTGTTTTTAAGGATATAACCTCAAAACTTTCGGGATGATAAGCATCAGAAAAAGTTTTTGCAATTCTATGTGTTTTTAAATCATTCCATTTGAATTCATAAGCATAAATTTTTCCATTTCGCTCTTCTATATAATCAATTTCCTGTTGTTGTGTTGTACGCCAAAAATAAGAATGAGCAGTCATTTCATTATACCTTAAGTATTTCATCCTTTCACTCACAAGAAAGTTTTCCCATAAAGCTCCTGCGTCAGATCTGGCATGCAGTGGTAAAAAATTTCCAATAACAGCATTTCGAATACCACTATCATAAAAACTTATTTTAATAAAAAATAAACATAATAATATTTGAATTAAATAATAAAATAATATATTTATTTTACATTTAAAAACAAAATACACATATTTAAAAACAATATTCTATTTTTACCGGATAATAAAAAAGATATGAAAAGGAAAATAAATTTTATTCTTGTTATTATGTTCATTGTAAGCAATTCCTTTGCACAGTGGGTACAGAATTATTGGACATCTGAACACATTTCATCAGTATATTTCTATGATAGCTTAACAGGGTATGCTACGCTATTCAGTGGAGAAATTCTTAAAACAACAGATGCCGGTAATACATGGACTTTAATTTCAACAATTGCCAATGATAATACATTACAAGAAATTTTTTTTACATCGCTTGATACGGGTTATGCAGTAGGTATAAACGGAGTCATAATAAAAACTACAAATGGTGGATTAAACTGGAACTACCAGAACAGTAATACCAATGAATATTTACAGAGTGTTTATTTTACAGATAAAAATATAGGATATGTAACCGGTGATGGGGGAACAATTCTTAAGACTGTAGATGCTGGAGCTAATTGGATACCTCAAACAAGTGGCACTACTGATTGGCTTATTTCTGTTAAATTCACTGATAGCAATAATGGTTATATTGCAGGGGGATACGGTACATATGGAAGAATTCTGAAAACTACAAATGGCGGTGTAGATTGGAGCATCACACCTGGTATTTCAACAGAATTGTTACATTCTGTTTTCTTTGTGGATGAACAAACAGGATATGCCGTGGGTAATTACGGCACGTTATTAAAGACAACGAATGCAGGGGCTGATTGGCAAACGCTCACTTTCAGCAGCAACTATCATTTGACTTCCGTGTGGTTTACCGATGCTAATACAGGGTATGTGGTAGGAAATTCCTCTTATGGCGTTATATTTAAAACAATGGATGGTGGTGCTACATGGGCACAGCAACTCAATGAAGGTTATGGATTAAATTCGGTTTGTTTTATCAATGCCAGTATTGGTTGTGCTGTCGGTGGATTTACAATTCTTAGAACAACCAATGCCGGTGAAACTTTTATTGATGAAAATGCGGGTGAACATTTTTTTAGCGTCAATCCTAATCCCACTTCTGATAACATCACAATCAATATATTGAATACAGATGATGATTTAATTGAATGTGCTATTTATAATGTTATTGGCAGTTTAATCAAATCCGTACACTTAATAAACACAGCACCTTATAAAACAAGCAGTTTTAATATTGATTTGGGCGGTATTAATAATGGTGTTTATATGTTATTAGTAAAATCAAAAAAGATAAATCAAACAAAAAAAATTATAATTAACAGATAATTTTTTTGATAACTTTAATGAAGAAATTTCAGTAAGTTTAGAGAAGAATTACAAACTCCAGTAATCTAAGTTTTTAATATGGTTTCTATACATACCTTTTAAGTCGAACAAAATGCCTTTATCTTTGTCTTTGAGCAGTTCGATAAAGAATTCTTCTTTTAAATCTATGTATTGGTCATGACTTACAGCAACAATCACTGCATCATAGTTGCCTGATGGTTGAGCTGACATCTCATAACCATATTCATGTTTTATATGTTCATGGTTGGCAAAGGGGTCAACGGCTTCCACAATTACACCATAGGTCTTGAGCTCGCTGATGACATCTGCAACTTTTGAGTTGCGTATGTCGCTTACATTTTCTTTAAATGTAACACCCATGACAAGGACTTTTGAATGAAGAACATTTTTTCCGGAAGATATAAGTTTTTTCACCAATTGTTTGGCAACAAAAAAGCCCATTGAGTCGTTAACAAAACGCCCTGCCCTGATTATTTGTGAATGGTATCGGTATTCTTGTGCCTTAAAAGCCAGATAATATGGGTCAACACCTATACAATGTCCACCAACAAGACCAGGATAGAATTTTAAAAAATTCCATTTTGTACCTGCTGCCTCTAAAACATCATAAGTATTAATACCCATGCGGTTGAAAATGATTGAAAGCTCATTCATCAACCCAATATTTACATCGCGTTGGGTATTTTCAATTATTTTTGCAGCTTCTGCCACTTTAATACTGGGCGCTCTGTGAACACCGGCTTGAACAACAAGTTCATAAACCTGTGCAATATTTTCGAGAGATTCTTCATCACAGCCCGATACAATTTTTACTACAGTTGTAAGGGTATGTTTTTTATCACCTGGGTTTATTCTTTCGGGTGAAAAGCCAACTTTAAAATCTATATTAAATTTTAAACCTGATAATTCTTCAAGAATGGGAATACAATCTTCCTCGGTACAACCGGGATATACTGTTGATTCATAAACCACATAATCACCTCTTTTGAGTACTTTACCCACAGTGCGTGTAGCCGCCAGAAGCGGTGTGAGGTCAGGCAAATTATGACTGTCGATAGGAGTAGGAACACCTACAATATAAAAACTGGCTTCTGCTATTTCTGATGGATTGGCAGTAAAATAAATATCTGTATTATCAAATGCATTGGACTCTAATTCTTCACTGGGGTCTATCTTTTGTTTCATGAGTTCAACCCTGTCGGCTTTAATATCAAAGCCGATGACCTTTATTTTTTTTGCAAATTCCAATGCTATTGGCAATCCTACATATCCAAGACCTATAACACAAAGCTTGGATTCCTTTTCAATAAGTTTATTGTAAATACCCATAATTCAAATATTTAAATTATAATTAGTTTTATTTCTGACTGCAAAATTATATTTTTTATTAAATATGATTCGAAAATCTTTCAAAATCTTCAATATTATTGATGTTTATATGTATTTTATCAGACGATACTTCACATGGATTTTTGTCAAATTGATTAAGATATGTTTTAATATTTATATCTTCTTTTTGTTCGTTTATCAACTTGTTTACAATAAATTTACTTAAAAGTATAGGGTGACCCTTTTTATCATTATAGATTGGAACAACATAGTTTGTGTTATTGATTAAATTCTCCATGCTTTCAATCACTGCTTTTTCGACAACTGGATTATCAACATTATGAATGAAACATGAATTTATATGTTTCAGTGCATTTAGTCCTTTTTGCAATGAATAAAACCTCCCTTTATCAGGATGTTCATTTAAAATAGCACGTACACTTAAGTTATCTTTAAAAATATTATTAAAAACTGTAATATTATTTTTATTAACAACAACAATAACTTCAGAGATACCACAATTTATATAGCCCTCAATAATATGTTCAATAAAGGATTTTCCTTTCCACAGTAGGAACATTTTGGCTTTACCCATCCTTTCTGAGAGACCCGCTGCTAAGATAACTGCTGAAAACTTTTGTTTTTTTATCATTTAGTTCAGGGCATTTCTGTATTTTTGTTATCCAAAATTATAAAATTATGTTCGATAAATTCTCAACAATTTCTTTAAAACGTTTGTTTTTAATTTTTCAGAACCCTGATAACCTTTCCTCTTTTGGTATTACCAAGGATTTGCTTTATAAAACCAAGGAAAATATAAAAACTAAGTTTATGGGGCTTGATATTTCAACACCCTTTGGCGTGGCAGCAGGGCCACATACACAGATGGCACAGAATATCATTATGGCTTGGCTCAG
This sequence comes from uncultured Bacteroidales bacterium, assembly GCA_964628845.1. Classification (GTDB taxonomy): domain Bacteria; phylum Bacteroidota; class Bacteroidia; order Bacteroidales; family PXBB01; genus JAKIYU01. The sequence goes on from CAZVOS010000087.1 coordinate 5,927, forward strand.
TGGGGCCAGATACATAGAACTAAAAACAGTTCAGATACTCGATGAATTAGATGTCTCGAAACCTTGTATTGATATGGCTGATGAGGGTTATAATTGTGAATGGTCGCAGGAACTTAAAGTTGAAGAATCCTTTAACGAATACCTCAATGCATGGATAATGCTCCATATTTTTAACCACCAACTCTCTCCTGAAAACGCAGCCCTAAGCACTATCTTCAATATGAGTGTGGGCTATAACCTCGAAGGGATTAAAAGTAAAAAAATACAATGGTTCTTTGATAAAATGAAAAACTGCAGACAAGAAAAAGAAAAGAAAATTAAAGAACTCTATGAGGTATTTCCCGAAATACTCAATATTAATATTCCCGATTGTATTTCGGATAATGTTACCATTTCTACAATGCATGGCTGCCCCCCCGACGAAATTGAAAAAATTGCACGCTTCCTCATCGAAGATAAAAAACTAAATACCATACTCAAACTTAATCCTACTCTACTAGGCAAAGACCAGCTCAGAGACATATTAAACAATAAATTACAATATTATACAGTTGTTCCTGATGAAGCTTTTGAACAAGATATAAAATATCCACAGGCCATCAGCATTATTAAAGAACTGCTCAAAACATCTCAGAAAAACAATGTTTTTTTTGGTATTAAATTAACCAACACGCTCGAATGTAAAAACACTAAAAATGTGTTCTCTCCTGAGCAATCAAGCATGTATATGAGTGGCAGGGCATTGCATCCTATAAGCATTCATCTGGCTTATAAAATAAGAAAAGAATTTCAGGGAAATATCCCCATTTCTTTTTCTGCCGGGGCCGATTGTTTTAATATATCCGATGTGCTTTCGTGTGGATTATTCCCTGTAACTGTTAGTTCCGATATATTAAAACCAGGGGGGTACAGCCGATTGTTACAATATGCAAATGAAATTGAAGATAAGTTTATCGCAACTGCTTCAAATTCCTTAAATGATTTTATTATTAACAGTTCCGAAAATAAAGAAAACATTACCTATGCAGCTTTAAACAATCTCGAAAACTATACACACAAAGTATTAGAGGATAAAAGATACAAAAAAGACCTGCTCTTCGAAAAAAATATCAAAACAAACAGAAAGTTAAACTATTTCGATTGTATAGCCGCACCATGTACTTTTACCTGTCCTACCAATCAGGATATTCCTGAATATATGTATTACGCATCAAAAGCCGATTTTAAAGAAGCTTTCAAAACAATACTCCGTACAAATCCTTTTCCAAATGTATTGGGTATGGTATGCGACCATAAATGCCAGACCAAATGTACCCGTATCAATTACGATGACGACTTGAGAATAAGGGACGTCAAATGGTATATCAGCGAAAGCAACAATAATAGTATTATAAGGGATGTGTTGCCTCTTAATGGTTTAAAAGTAGCCATTATTGGTGCAGGTCCATCTGGTCTTTCATGTGCCTATTTCCTACGCCTCGCAGGCATAGAGGTTACTGTTTACGAAAGCAAAAACATGTCGGGAGGCATGATATCGGAAGCCATTCCACATTTCCGTCTTAAAGAAAAAGCACTTAACCTTGATATAGAACGTATTAAAAAACTGGGTGTTCATGTACATTATAATGCCAAAATAAATAAGAAATCTTTTGAAATTATTAAAGAAGAATATAATTTTATTTATATCGCTGTTGGAGCACAGAAAATTAAAAAACTAGGCATCGAAGGAGAAGATGCTCAGGGTGTTATCTGTCCTATTGAGTTCTTATCAAATATCAAAAAGAAAACGATTGATTTTAAAGCTCAGAATATAGCTGTGATAGGTGGTGGTAATACAGCTATGGATGTAGCCAGGGCAGTATTAAGACTGGTAAAAGATAATCAGAAAGTATCTCTTATTTACAGACGAACCATAAATGAAATGCCTGCCGAAAAAGAGGAAATTGAAGCACTTTTATCTGAAGGTATCCAAGTCAAAGAACTTACACAACCTGTTTCTGTTGTAAAGGAAAATAATTCGGTAATAGGAATGAAATGTGTTAAAATGAAACTTACAGAAAAAGATAAATCTGGCAGAACTGCTGTTGAAGCTGTTAAAGGTTCTGAGTTCATTATTCCCCTTGACACAATAATTCCTGCTTTAGGGCAAGAAATTAATATTGATTTTATGGACGAAGCAGATGCCAGATGCCTTTTATCTGGAGAAAAGGAATTTAATAATATCTTTATAGGTGGAGACGCTTACCGTGGTGCATCAACAATAGTTAATGCAGTGGCCGATGGCAAAAATGCCGCTTTTAAAATTATTAAAACCATTAAGTATCATCAAAACGAAATAGAGATTGAGAAACAGGAAGTTACTTATGAAGAATTAATGTTAAAACGTTCTGAAAGAGCATATTCTACTTTAGGCAAAATTGCCTTGAACAGATACGAAAACAATGCCCCCGAAATACCATTCACCGAAAAAGATGTTGTTAAAGAAGCATCAAGATGCCTTCTATGCAACGAATTGTGTAATATTT
>CAZVOS010000088.1:0-8434 GCA_964628845.1 uncultured Bacteroidales bacterium
CCTGAACTTTTACCCGATTTTGATATTTTTCTTATTAGCTCGAAAACAGAGGGCTTAGGGACTTCTATACTCGATGCTTTTGCTTGTAAAGTACCTGTAGTGGCTACTTGTGCAGGTGGTATTGCGGAGCTGGTGGAGCATCATGTTACTGGACTTCTTGCCGAAATTGGTAATCCTTTTCAACTGGCAGCTCAAGTTGAAACAGTCCTCAACGACAACAGACTGCGTGAAACAATTATTGAAAACGGCTATAAAAAGCTTGAACATTATACTAAAAATAAAACAGCAGAAAATACTTTGGATATATATAATGAAATTTTAAACAATTAATACCAAGACGCATTAATTCCAATTAATTTCAGCATTTTATCTTGTTTTCTGAAAACATAATCTACAGTTAGAATTAAATCTGTGCCGATTATTTTATAATGTTGTTTTAAATAACTATCGTTTTTTAATCTTCTTTCAATATAATTTATTTTCAGCAAATTACTGTTCTGTAAAAATCTGTAAATAAGTGTTATACATGCTTCGGGCTTATTTTGCTTGTATAAACCCATAAGATTATTATTAAAAGCAGTATCCGCATCCATAAAATTATTGTTAATAAACAGCGGAGAAATATCTGTTATAAAATTCTCTGTAAAAGCTTTCACATCACAAAGTTGATGCATCTTTTCATTATTATTTTCTTCTATAGCCATGCTTAACTTCATCAGCGTGTATGCACCACTGTTGTTTTTAAAATGTATAGTATAAAACAAAAGGGATAGTGTTATAATACTAGCAAAGCAAACAGCAATTATATAATGAATTTTATTAATCATCCGTACTCCTTTCCTCAAGCTTAATCACCCTTAAATTAAAATACTTTCTATACGCATCAAACCAGATGCTTTCTTCTTGTCCTTCTAACAAGTCGGGCGGAAAACTTATTGTTAATGGTTTGTTTTCAATAATTTTTACAAGAGCTGCTTTATCAATATTTTTCTGAGCTATTTCACAGGATTTTATTCTCTCACTCATCTGTGAGGCATAATCCATAGCTTTACCCGAAATCAAATCATGATAAGCCATGCTGACATTTTTCATAGCACAAACAGACAATGCGAATGCTACGACTAATGTTAAGATTATTGGTGGTCTCGACAGTATAGAATATACTTTTTGGCTTTTCATTTTTTTTACAATCACATAATAAAATGAATAAAACCACGATAATAGAAAAAACATATACTGCATATTAAAAATCCTCTGTGGCTCATGCTCAAAGCCACGAAACATATAATAAGGGGAAAGCAATATGATTAAGAAAATACAAATAAGAGGTATAAAAAAATATAAGGGAATAAAAGCCCTTTTGGATGCATCAGGAATTTCAGGAATATGTGGTGCAGACACAATAAAAATAGAGGTTAAAATAAGCAAGGAGGGATTTAAAAATATCCATTTTAGTACATTATAAAATGTTTGTTTAGTAGCATAAATCACAGAAGCCATAAAAATATTTTGCTCATAATTTCGACTCACTGTATCGGACATAACAATTGACGGAATAAAATATATAAACGATGCCAGAGATGCTACAATAAAAAGAAGCAGATATAAATTTCTTTCAGGTCTTTTTTTAAAAAGTGCTAAAACATAAGTGCTTCCAAATATCAAAAGCAAAGAAAAAATGTATATTTCATTCGATAAAACTATACAATAAACAAGGATAACACACAAAAGCAAAGAACTGATACTTGGTTTTTGTTTTTGATATATTTTTTTAACAATCCTTATAATAAGCGAAAGTAAAAGCAGTAATAAACATAAAGATACAGTATAATTAAGCCCGCTTGCCATCCAATAAAATGCATGTACAGGCGAGGGCATCTGACCCGAGAAAAGGCAAAATATAAGGGCTGTTGTCAGCAGTGTGTAAGCTTTCTTATTAATCTTTGTTAAAACCTCTTTTACTAATAAAAATACCGAAATAAAAAGTCCTGTTATCATTATTAGCGGAAGAAATTTATATGCCCATAAAGATTTATAAACTAAGGGATTAATCGCATAGAGTAAATTAGTAAACAGGCGGGCATCATAGTTTAGGTAATATTCAACAACAGAAAACAAAGGAGATGTGTATTGAGGTATTATTGAAAGTGAAAAATCCTCTGCATTGGGATAAGTAAAAAAGGATAGAAAAATAAAGGGTATTAAACTAAGAGTTATTGATATTATTAATAATACTTTAGAAAAAATAAATAAGGTATTACCAGTCTTTTTTACCATAAATTTTTAAATAGCCAATCAAAAATACAAATAAATTTTTATAATTTTTTTTAATTCACTCTGGTATAACCAACTAATTCTTAGGTCATTTCATTCCTAATGCTTAATCAGGGTTTAATTTATGGATATACTTAATATCATTTATCTATACTTTAAAGACCTAACTTTCATTATGTTATTTAATCTTTATTATTAATAAGCTTTGTGTCAATAAGACTTCCAAAAGTGCTATCGGAAGGGGGAAAATTACAAGATAGAAATATTGAGACGACCCTCAAATACGAATATAAATTGTCAATAAAATTTTCAGTCGGTATAATACCTATGCCCTAGCAATTAATGCCAAACATTCAATATGATGTGTTTTGGGAAAGAAATCGAAAGGTATTATTTTTATTACTTTATAGTGTGCATTTTCAAGTATTAACAGGTCTCTGGCTAATGTACCCGGGCTGCACGACAAATACGAGATTTTTATGGGTTTATATTCATCAGCAATCCATTTGAGCACAGTGTTTTCAATTCCTGTGCGGGGTGGGTTTACATACAACAAACGCATATTTGGGGAGTTGATTTTTACAAATTCATTGAGCTGGGGTATTCTGTTGCGACATGTACCCCTTAAAATATCTACATTTCGTACATTATTTTTAAAACAGATAACAGCTTCTCCATTAAGTTCTACAGCAATGCTTTTTGCTCCAGATTTCTGCCATAAAGCTGATGAATATCCGATGCCACTATACAAATCAATCACAATGCTCTTTGAATCTGGTTTTAAAAATTCAAGGGCAAGTTCCAGCGACTTTAAATATAATTCGGGTATTTGTTGTGCAAACGACATCACGCCGTACATCATTCCTGATTCATCAAAAGAAAATTCATTACCCCAAAGAAGATAAAAGCCATGTTTCATAAAAATCTTATGACCTGCTGATGGATTAAGATGGAGCCAGATACCTTCTACCCCATATTGCTTCAATATAGTTGTTAGCTTTTCATTAAGGAAACCCGTGTCAGCCATTATTTTGGTCTTAAGTACCAGCATGATTTGTCTGCCCGATTGAAGGTAGAAACGCATAGGAAAAACATCTTCATTCGGAAGTATTTTAAAGAGAACTTCCAAACACTTATTCACAAAACTGCTTTGAATAGGACAATGTTCTATAGGTATGAATGTCTGCTTGTGAATCATTCCGTATTTCCAAACACCATCTATTTGTCGTGTATGTAAACAGACTTTGGTTCTGTAATTTATTGGTGCTCTTCCATTAAGAAATCGGATATCTTCTAATTTATCAAACCAGGGCTTGAGCTTTACTTTGAGAAAATCAGTTTTTCTATTTATACTTTCATCTTTTGTAAATTCTCTGTGTTTACAGCCAGGACATTGCTGCGGACATGTATCACTAGTAAACATCGATGATTTGAATTGGGTTATTGTTAAAAAAAACATTATCACCTGATTTCAAGCCCGATAATACTTTAAAAATGGGAGCAGCAGGCGAAATACATAAAAAACTTTCTTTATTTAAAAGAACTTTCCCCATGCTCACAGATATGAAATATTTTTGCAATTGGGTCGTCACAACAGCGCCTAATTCAACCCTGTTCTTTAAAACAGGTTTTATGCCATTAAGTAATATCAATTCCTGATTGGCTTTTTGCATTTGCTGTGCAAACAAATCGCGTTTGCGTAGTAATTGCGAACGGAATGCATCGTATCTGTCCTTTGGAGGGCCATATTCATTAGCCATCTGCTGACATGAATCCATCTCTTGTTTTAAATTCTCAATAGTTTTTAAATGCACGTCCTTACAAGTTTGTATTAGTAGGGTTTTAAGCTTTAATTTTTGTTCTGCATCCATATTAATAATTTAAAATTAATACAATTCAAGAAATTCATAAGAATTACCGGTATACTGCAAGAAATGAATAAAATCATTGTAAGAAATAATCAGAGATGCTGTATTGTCATTAGGGTGGAAACTGATTTTCTCAACTTTAGTGAGGTTTTTATCAATAAAGACATGCACATTTTTTGTTTTGTCATAGATCAAACCAAATGGTGATACCGACCCTGGTTTAAGCCCTAAATAGGTATTCATTCTTTGTTCTGACGCAAAAGTCAGTTTTCCTTGTTTGAGTTTTTTCTCTATTTCGTGTATGGACATGTTTTTATGGCAATTGAGGATGACAAGATAATGTTTATTGCCTTTATGATTTCGGAAGAACAAATTTTTACAATGCTGTGCATCATAATCTTTCCAATATCTCATAGCTATTTCAATAGTAGGTGCAGGCGGGTGCTCCACATATTTAAAATGTATATGGAGTTGCTTCAAGACATCATATACAAGGGGATCGCCATTCATAAATTCATTTTTTTACAAAGTTACGTTTAAAAACTATTAAATGTTAATTTTGCACAAACAACATAATGCAATATGTCAACCAGGCAGAAATTACTCGAAAAAGCGTACAAGCCAGATAAATGGGAAGAAGTGAATTGCCCTGTTTGCCATAATAATCATTTTTACAAATGGGAAAGATTTGGCGACAAGCTACAATACACCTATGTTTTGTGTAAAAAATGCCATCTGGTCTATCTTAATCCCCGCCCTGTTTACGACGACACCTTTATTTTTGATGCCTACGAGTTCTATGCCGAAAATGATAAAAGATACGAACTTACAGACGGTTATTATTTAACCCAAACAGATTTTGAAGCATGGGAAACAGAAATCATAGCACAATACGATAAAAAACGAACCCATCTGCTTGAGATAGGTACTGCAACTGGCAAATTTATATACAGAGCCAAAACCCTATATCCGAAAATAACAGGTATAGATGTATCGAAGCGTATGGCTAAACTCGTTAAAGAAAATTTGGATATAGATGTTGTTACCGAAAAATTTGAATATTTTTCCACTCAGGATAAGTTTTCATGTATCAATATGAGTCATGTACTGGAGCATTACCCATATCCACATAAATGGCTGCAAAAAGCAAAAGAAATTTTAGACGCCGATGGCATTCTTGTTATCAGTGTTCCCAATATGTTTTCGCTCGACCGTATTGTAAAAAATCTGATTAAACGGATGAGGTTGTTCATCAATAAATGGGAGTCGTGGCGTACACCCGACCATCTTTTTGAACCCACTGTTAAATCAATGAAATTCCTATTAAAAGCTGAAGGTTTTCAAATTATTGATTATTTCAGTTATTCACGAAATAAAAGGGAGATAAACAAAGGTTTTGGCAAAATATATCACAGAATATTCCGTTTAGGTTCAAACCTTAAATTTATTGTTAAATCTCAATAAATATTGTAATTTTATCCAGCTCACTTGAGCAGGAATGCTTTAAAAGTATTATTATTAACCTATTCTAATCAGCAGGATGAAAAAATACTTCAAAATCCTCAAACTAGTTAAACCTTATTGGCGGTATGCCATACTAAATATAAGTTTCAATATCTTGTCCGTATTATTTTCATTGGTTTCTTTAACAATGGTCGTTCCCTTTCTGGGATTACTTTTTGGTACTGTAGAACTGGTTAAGACAGCACCTACTCTGGCTTTTAACACGCAAGCTATTATTCAGAACTTTTATTACCTTATTAGTAATATTATTACCGAAAGAGGTAAAGCCGAAGCCCTGGTTTTTATTTGTATCCTTGTAGTCATCATGTTTTTCATCAAGAACCTTTGTCGCTATATGGCTATGTACTTTCTTTCGCCTGTTCATTGTGGTATTGTTAAGGATTTACGAAATATGATATTTAATAAAATTCTCATTTTACCTCTGTCGTATTATTCCGAACAAAAGAAAGGAGATATTATAGCACGTTCAACAAATGATGTTGAAGAAATTAAATGGACCGTTATCAGTTCACTGGAAATGATATTTCGTGAACCCTTGGCTATCATGTTTTTTCTTTTTGCCTTGTTTTTTATCAGTGCCAAACTCACGCTGTTTGTGTTGTTATTACTGCCTTTTACTATTCTAATTATTGGAGGCATCGGCAAAAGTTTAAGACGTACATCCATTAAAGGTCAGAAGCAATTAGGTTTGCTTATGTCGCTTCTCGAAGAGAGTATTTCAGGTTTACGTATTATAAAGGCCTATAACGCCATTGATTTCACAGAAGATAAATTCAAAAAAAGCAACACACGTTTTAATACGCTTATGATAAGAGCTTTCCGCAAAAGAGATTTGTCTGCCCCATTGGGAGAATTCTTAGGGGCCCTTGTTCTTGTGATTGTGATGTGGTTTGGAGGCAAATTGGTTCTTGGAGAAAACAGCAGCATCAGTCCAGAGGTTTTTATTGCCTACGTGGTCATTTTTTCGCAACTCATCCCTCCTGCCAAAGCGCTTTCTACTGCTTATTATAACATACAGAAAGGACTGGCTTCATCCGACAGGATTTTCGAAATTCTCGATTCGCCTGAAATTATCGAACAAAAACCTGATGCACAAACCATTAAATCATTTGAAAAAAATATAGTGTTCAAAGAGGTGAACTTCGCTTATGATAAGGAAGTTGTCCTTAAAAATATTAATCTCAAAATAGAAAAAGGACAATCAATAGCATTAGTGGGTGTATCGGGAAGCGGTAAAACAACCATTGCCAATTTACTGCCCCGTTTTTACGACTGCAACTCAGGGGAGATTCTCATGGACGGGATTTCTATTAAAGATTTGATAATAAGCGATTTAAGAGCATTAATGGGACTTGTTTCGCAAGAAACCATATTGTTCAACGACAGCGTATTAAACAATATTGCCTTTGGCATGAAAAACGTCAGTGAACAAGAAGTGATTGAAGCAGCTCAGGTAGCCAATGCCCATGACTTTATCATGCAACTCGAAAACGGTTATCACACACATATAGGAGACAGTGGCTGTAAGTTATCGGGAGGGCAGAAACAACGTATCAGTATAGCCAGGGCAGTATTAAAAAACCCGCCCATCCTCATCCTCGACGAAGCTACTTCGAGCTTGGATACCGAATCTGAAAAACTGGTTCAGGATGCCCTTGTAAAACTAATGAAGAACAGGACATCTATTGTTATTGCCCACCGCCTGACAACCGTTCAGCATGCCGATGAAATTATTGTGCTGCAAGAAGGACAAATAATTGAAAAAGGAAACCATACGGTGCTTATCGAAAAGAATGGCGTTTACAAGAAATTGTGTGATATGCAAACTTTCGATAACCCTACACATTAAAGATGAATACGCCGGATAAAAGGATTGTACGTTTCATTAAGAAACATCACGTCCTCAGTTTGTCAACAGCTTCCAATAATGAACCCTACGCGGCTTCGCTTTTTTATTTGTTTTCGGAAAAAGACATGATGCTTGTATTTGCCTCCGACCCTCAAACTAAACACATTCAGGATGCCCTTGTTCAGAACAAAGTGGCAGGCACCATCACTCTCGAAACATTTTTTTTAAAAAGCATTAGAGGCATACAGTTTACAGGTATTTTAACCGAATTGAATAACGACACTACACATAATAGATATATAAAACGTTTTCCAGCAGCACTTTTCATCCCCTTTAAATTATGGGGTATAGAGCTACAGCATATTAAAATGACCGATAACAGATTGGGTTTCGGAAAAAAAATATTTTGGAACAAATTTTAATTAATTTTTAACAATTTTTGCCTATTCATTCGTACATATATAAGAAAAAATTATTAGGTTTGTAGATTATTAAAATAAAATTAATGTTTTTTGTAAATCAAAAGAATAAAAATATGGCAAAGCTCAACGAACAAGACAGCCCATCAATCAATCTTATAGGAAGTGGAACCATTATCAAAGGCGACATCAAATCGAATGGTGATATCAGAATAGACGGTACTGTGATTGGCTCTATACAAAGCAAAGGTAAAGTAGTCATAGGAACCACAGGAAATATTGAAGGAGAAATAGATTGTGTTAACGGTGACTCCTCAGGTATAATTAAGGCGAAAGTTATTTGTAAAGAATTATTGTCGCTAAAAGCATCTTCAAAACTTACTGGCGACATCGTAACCAACAGGTTGGCTATAGAGCCAGGAGCTGTTTTTACAGGAACCTGCAACATGGGCAATGAACAAAGTTCTAAAGACCCATTTATCATGCTCGATAAAAATGAA
>CAZVOS010000089.1:0-8382 GCA_964628845.1 uncultured Bacteroidales bacterium
GTTTCTAATGGTGTTTTGGCATTGCTTACCAAGCCAATACGAGCCGATACCCTAAAAACATGAGTATCTACTGCTATGGCAGGGACATCGAATAATACGGATGCAAGCACATTGGCTGTTTTACGTCCTACGCCTGGAATTTCCTGCATCTCTTCTATGTTTTCTGGTAGGGCACCATTAAACTTACCTACAACTGTTTGTGCCATTCCAATAAGCAATTTTGTTTTATTGTTAGGGTAGGAGCACGACTTTATAAGTTCAAAAACATCATCGAAAGAAGCTTTTGACAGGGAAGAAAAGTCTTGAAATGATTTGAAAAATTGAGGAGTAATCATATTCACTCGTTTATCAGTACACTGAGCAGATAGTATTACAGCTACAACAAGCTGGTATGGGGTGGCGTAAATAAGTTCTGTTTCGGCTAATGGCTGGTTTTTCGAAAAATAATCCAGTACAAAATCGAACCTTTGTTTTTTTGTCATTATTTTTTTTATAAAATTATGAAATTATTTATTTAAATCACTGTTGTCCGATAAAAAATTTATCAAAAATTTATAAGTATGAACTATTCAATTAGATATAGATATTTCGCCCCTACAGATCTTATAGTTTGTGTTTTGATTTATTTTTACAAATATTTTGCACCTATGGGGCTGTTCTATATAGAATGATTCATACTATTATTAATTATAAACTACTTAGGGACAGCGTCCCGTTATATTTGAAAAAAGAATATCAAATTATGAAAATTAACGTACAGCCCTCTTTCGGCGGGCAAGCGTACCGAAATATTATTAAAAATAAAGTTTGAAATTTTTATCGGACATTACTGATTTCTAATTTTAATAATTCTTATACAATATTTATTATTTGGTTAAAACCTTTAATTTAAAGGATTTAAGTTTACTCTATCTGATGTTTGAGTGGCATTCTAAGACACAGGGATTGGAATGGTGTTTTCTTGATTGCAGTGCAAGGGTGGTTCCGACTTCGCAATGCAAGGGTGGCTCCGACTTGGTTCGATGGTTCGACATGCTCACCACTCTCAAGCTCACCAACTATTGCTCAACCACTTGTCTATTCAGGATTTTTGTATAATCTATATAATATCTATAATAAATAAACCCTATTAAAATATTTTAGTAAAAATAAACTCATATAAAAAAAAATATGTAACTTGCGTTTAATTTATTAAGAAATCACCTAAACAAATAAAATTACTATTATGAAAAAATTACATCTGCTTTTTGTACTGCTGTTCTTTTCTTTGATTAAGGTTTTTCCTCAAAGTATTCCAAACAGCAATTTTGAACAATGGACATTACAAACTATGTTTGAACAACCAGAACATTATCTTACATCAAATCCACAGATGCTGATGATGGGCTTATTGCCTAATTGTACAAAGGAAACGGATTGCTTTTCGGGTCAATATGCAGTTAAAATAGAAACAGTAACTAATGGACAGGATACTATTAATGGTATCTTATTAATAGGCATGCCTGGTAATCAGACAATAGATGGTGGCTATCCATTTGCGGCCCGACCTGATACGCTTATTGTCCATCTAAAATATAATATTTTACCTGATGATACTGCCCATCTGATATTTTTCTTCAAGAATAGCGGAGCTATAATGGGAACTACTGGAATAAATTTGCTTGGTCAGCAGTTGAATTATGCATCATTTAAATTACCTGTTAACTGGATTATGCCTGGTAATGCTGATTCTGTAGCTGTACTGATTTCTTCATCAAATCTGGATAGTCCTGGTGTGCCTGGCAGTTATATATATATTGATGATATTCAGTTAACGGGCTCTGTAATCCCATTTCCTAATGGAGGATTTGAAAACTGGATTGCAGAAAATAGTGAAGAACCAGACCATTGGAAGACTCTAAATTATGCCAAAACAACAATACCTTCTGTTACTAAAGTTACGGATAATTATAATGGTACTTACGCCCTTAAACTTGAAACAATTGAAACTATATGGGGACAGACTTTAGGATATATAACCAATGGATATATTGGAAATAATGGGCCTGAGGGTGGTGTTCCAGTAAATAATAATCCTGCACAGCTTACAGGGTATTATAAATATCTTCCTAATGGACCTGATACAGCAGTAGCTATTGCTTTTACATCAAGATATGATGCCTTACTCGATTCAACAATTATACTTGAAATGATTGCTATAAAACTTATACCTACCCCAGTATATGCTCCTTTCGAAATAAACCTGAATTATAATTCTTTTCCATTTGCTGATACTATTAATGTAAGTTTTGCAAGTTCCAATCTGCTTGATAGCGGTGCATATATAGGTCTGGGCAGTATCTTATTCATTGACAGTCTGAATATAAATTATTTGCCTTTATTTATAAATAATATTTCTCAAGAAAATGAATTTGAATTTTATCCCAATCCTGCTCATGATTTTTTAATACTTAAAAGTAAAAATAATTTGATGAATTCTGAAATATTGATTTACAATTCTCTTGGTCAAGTTGTTTTGTCGAAATTAGTAAAGGAAAAGATTGATGAAATTTATATGGATGTCTCAAAATTATTAAACGGTACATATTTTATTGAAGTTAGAAGTTCTGATAGATTAGGATTTAGAAATAAATTAGTTATAAAAAACAGCTAAGCGCATCCTGTTTATTTCATATATTTCAATTAAAAAAATAATGTATTTTTGTATAAATTTCATTATAGATGATAAATGGCAAGAAAGTTATTGTTGTGATGCCTGCATACAATGCAGAAAAGACATTAAAAGATACCTATAATGAAATTCCATTTGATATTGTAGATGACGTGATTGTTGTGGACGACTGCAGCAAGGACAGGACTACAGAAGTAGCTCATGAACTCGGGATTAAACATATTATCAGACATACACAAAACAAAGGTTATGGGGGCAATCAGAAAACTTGTTACGACACAGCACTTAGTCTTAATGCCGATATTGTGGTGATGCTTCACCCTGATTATCAATACACACCCAAATTGATTCCCTCAATGGTTTATCCTATTGCCAATGGCTTGTATCCTGTTGTATTAGGGTCAAGGATATTAGGTAAGGGTGCATTAAATGGTGGCATGCCTTATTATAAGTATGTCTTTAACCGTTTCCTTACGTTCTCTCAAAACCTTATAATGAATCAGAAATTATCTGAATATCATACGGGCTACAGGGCTTTCTCATCAGAAATCCTCAAAAATATCAGTTATCATAATAATTCGGATAATTTTGTTTTTGATAATCAAATGCTTGCCCAGATATTCTATAAGGGATACGAAATTGCAGAAGTTACTTGTCCGACAAAATATTTTACAGAAGCTTCTTCTATAAATTTCAAAAACAGCATGTTCTACGGTTTTGGTGTTCTAAAGACTTCTTTAATGTACCGCTTACAAAAATGGGCTTGGTGCCAATTCAGTATATTTAATAAATCAATCAAACCCTAACTCTAAGCTTTGATGCACGCTTGTAATTATTGCTCCTCAAAAAACCATACCTACAAGTATCCCACTTATGATATCTGGGATAATACGTATCAGATTAATTATTGTAATGATTGCAAAGCATATTTTTTGTCGCCATTTCCCTCAGTGGAAATGCTAACCAAGGCCTATGATGAGAGTTATTATGGCTGTTCAGAAAAAAAATTTAAAGGGCCTGTTGAGAAAGTTCTTGATTATTTTCGACAAAAAAGGGCTAGAAGTGTAAGTAAATTACTGGCTGATGGAGGCAAAGTACTGGATATAGGTTGCGGCAACGGTCATTTTTTACTTTCTTTAAAAAAATATGGCAGCTACCAATTGTACGGTTCCGAATTAGCAGGGAAATCAGCTCAACGTACAGCCCAAAATAAAGAGATAAATCTTCTGATAGGCCATTTAAATTTTGAAAGTTTTAAAGATGTTAAATTTGATGTAATTACCCTCTTTCATGTATTTGAACACCTTACAGAACCTCGTTTGATGCTCGATACTATTAAGTATTATCTAAAAGATGATGCTTATTTAGTACTTTCATTTCCTAATATTAACAGTTGGCAGAGCCGTATGTTTAAGGGAAGATGGCTTCATCTAGACCCTCCCAGACACTTATTCTTCTTTGCACCTCCCGATTTTATTAAATTGATGAAAGACCATGGTTTTATATTAATCAGAAAATCATTCTTTTCGCTCGAACAAAACCCTTATGGTTATATTCAAAGCTTTTTAAATATCTTTTTAAAAAAGAGGGAAGTACTCTTTGAGAATTTAAAAGGAAATATGGATTATACTAAAAATTACTCATCATTGAGCTTGCTTTTTCAAAAATTGCTTTTTGCCATTATATTCCCTTTTGCTATATTAGGCGATGCATTTGCCAGCTTATTTGCAAAGGGGGCAACAGTTGAATTTGTGTTTAAATATAAAAAATGTTAAAATTTAAAAAATATTTCGGCAGAAATTAAATATTATATATATTTGTTTAAACATTATAAATTTAAAAATAAATAAAATGAAAAAATTATTTTATTTACTAACAGTATTTGTTCTGATTGCATTATTTACTTCTTGCCTCACTGTAGAAAAAAAGAAATATACATTTGAAATTACTGGCAATAACTCAGGCACCCTTACCATAAATTATATCAATATCATGTCTGCTCTTGATGATGGAAACGATGTTTCTGAAGACGATTTTGATGAGTTAATTGCCTCCTATCTTAATGGGGATGAAATTGAAAAATTATACCCCACTGCCAAGATGCTTAATAAAAGACTTTATGAGGAAAATGGTGTGCTTTGCGGTGAAGTAAAGATGAGCTTCCCTGATTTAAAGTCAGTAAAATTGCATCAGTTCGATAAGAAATCATTTTATATTTATGTGTTGCCTGCATGTTTAAATAATGAATACTATGTCAGTTCCAATGGGCAATTTGCCAATACTGATGTACCTGTTGTTGTGTGGGATAGAAAAACAAAGATTTTAGAACTGGAGACTTCTGTATCATCAACAGATGATAATGGTATTAGTCTGTTATCCAATTATAAAAGCTGGAAATAAAGCTTTCCTGAAAAAAACTTGTCAAGGATAGATTAATCTTTTCTTGTAAATCGGTATTCAACTGTGTCATTCCAATCGAGTACATAAGCTTTAAGCCACATATGGTCTCTGTCCAGCCGGGTGATTAAATTTTCGACCACACCTCCAGGATTGGGAAAACGCGCCAAAGTTGCACCATAATTACTTATATGCCATGTGCCAAATGATACCAAAGAATCATTATAAGCATATGAGTAATAAGCCATGTTAAATTTATAGTCGAACCATAAATTGGGAACACCTAAATTTATTGTATCAGATATATCTGTGTCATGCAAAAAGGCAGAGTCAAATTTCCATTTATTAATAACACGTTTTTTTACACTACGCAAATGAACTAAAGCTTCATCATTTTCGTATTTCTTACATGCATTGAACAAGATAGAACAGATGAAAAAACAAAATAAGAGTATTAATATCAAATTTTTCATAAATATTTTTTTTCAAATATAAAAAAAATTATCTTTACACATCAAAATATTTAAATCCGTATGAAAAACCGCCAATCATTTGTAATATTATTGATATGCGTACTTTTAACACAAAGTATTGAAGCACAAATATTTACAGGTTATAAGATAACTACAGGCAATTATCCTACATTCAATTTGCTGGTGGAAAGTTATAACGATTGTAATCAGAACATTTTAAGTAAACAGTTGGATAATTTCAAGGTGCTTCATGGGTCATGGCTGGCAATGAATATATATGGCTTTGAGCTGGGGTATCACAGGTCGTTTGGAAGCACTATGGCTGAATTCATTAATGGGGACAAAAGGCATTTTAAAATGACTTTCTACTATATGGATTTCTTAATTGATGCCTCATCATGGGGCGACAGGTTTATAACCATAGGGCCTATATTTGGTGGTTGCAGAGGCAGAATTAATATTGATTCCTATTATGAATATGCAGATGGCCGTCTTGATATAAGTGCTAATAAATTTTTAAATGGTACTTTCAAAACAAATTACGAGGGTTATGTGGGTATTATAGGGGGGGTAAAAGTAAAGTTTAATTTTAGTGATAATTTCAGTTTGTTTTTAAGAGCAGAACGCATCTTCCCAATTGTTGCTGGTGAACTCTTAGTGAAAAATAGCACCCACCATTTTAATAAGCTTGAACCCTATTTACCTACTGATTATAAACATTATAATAGTATAATAAGCAGTCAGATGCGTTTGCCTTCTCCTTATCGAGTGAAAAGTGACTTGAAAGCATATAATTTCAGTTTTGGACTTCAGATACCTATTAATTTTAAGTAATATGAGAAATTTATTTTTATTGTTAATCAGTATTTGTTTTTTTTGCACATGTTCCAAAGATAACCGTATGGCTGATAAAATTGCCGGTACATGGATGGTACAATCTGTTGAAATATATATAAAGGATACCAATGACGTTTTAGTATTTAATACATCACTTTTAAATATCGGTACCCTTAATTTAATTAATGAAAACCGCAACAATCACAGGAATAAAGACTATCCTAATGCCAATCCTATAGAAATCAATTTGTCCACTAACCCTGGCAGTATTGCTTACCTATATCAATATAATTCCCTTAATATCACATGGAGTATCGAAATGCCTAAACGTGGCAAAGCCATTCAATTAGCATTATCTACACCAGGTAATTACGGCATTTATTATTATTCAACATATTCTGTTACTGTTGATGGTGATGATTCAATGGAGATTGTTTATATGGCTTCGGAAGGTAAAAACGGTCCTGCATACGACAATTGCGATAATTTCAAGGAAATCTGGAAACTTCAAAGAATAAATTAAAAAATTTAGTTAATAATATTTAAAAAGTATATGATTTTATATGAATCAGGGTTAAATTTACAAGAAATATTTTGGAAGTAAATTTTCTTTTAATAGAAGGATACTTTTTTTATTTACTAAAAAAGCAATATGTATGAAAAAAATAATTTTAATTTTTTTGGGTTATTTCACATTAATTAATGCTTTCACTCAGGAAGCAAGTACTAAACCATCCACCTCAGAGCTTACAGAAGTATATAAATTTATTAAAGATTTTAAAGCCAACTACGCTGTATTAACTTCTTCGACCAGTTCTAAATACATCAATTTTCCTTTAAAAATTGAGAATGGCTCATTTAATTTAGAGACAGCCAGTAGTTGGGCGACTTTGAGTGATGATTTGAAAAAATATATTCAGAGCTTATGTAATAAGATTCCTGAAAATCTGGAGCTTGACAAAAGTTATGAAGTAACAGATTACAAGTTAAAGATGAATTATGATGCAAGCAAGCTCTCGTACAGAATACTTGTAGAATATGATGATGAGGACTGGACCTGCGAAGAATTATGGATAAAAAAGAGTAACAACAAATTTCTTGTTTTCGAATATTGTTTCTATAGTTTGATGGATTTGTTTTAAATAATTTAAATTTAACTAAAGATTATTTATTTGAAACTAATCGGATACCGATAAACTGGGCTTTGTAATCAGTGCCTCTGCAATCGCGGAAAGCACTTCTGCAAGCCAAAGCACTTGCATTATAATTGCCTCCCCGCAGCAGCTTTTGTTTTCCAGTTTCAGGGCCTTTGGGGTTTCTTACAGCATCTGTTGGGTAAATGTCGTACCAATCGCTGCACCACTCCCACACATTGCCATGCATATCATGCAATCCCCATGCATTGGGCTCAAAGCTACCAACAGTCAGTGTCTTTTTCCTGTTTTCGCCTTTGGGGTTGTCATTATATGGGTATTCACCATCGTAGTTGGCTTGTGAAGTTGTAAGATTATCACCTGTGTTAAAAGGAGTTGTTGTTCCTGCCCTGCAAGCATATTCCCATTCGGCTTCTGTGGGAAGGCGGCATTCGAGCCATTCGGCAAATGCTGCCGCATCGTCCCATGATATATTTATAACAGGATTTTTCCCCCGTCCCCAACCCCAATCATTTGGTTTTTCTCTCCCTGTAGCATCGCAGAATACATCATATTGCTCAAAAGTGATTTCGTATTTGCTCATTTTAAAACTATCAAGAGTAACATTATAAAGGTACTCATCATCATTTCTTTTGGCTTCTTCCTGTGGGCTTCCCATCCTAAAACTACCTGCAGGTATCTCTACCCATTCTATTACTGGCTTCTCAATGTTTGCTGCTTTTTGTTTACCCTGCCCACAGGAGGATACTATTAATACAATAAACAATTGAATATAAATCATATTTAAATAGTGTATATTTCTTTTTTTCATATAATGATTTTTTTAGTTTAGAAAAAAAACAACCCTCTT
>CAZVOS010000090.1:0-8360 GCA_964628845.1 uncultured Bacteroidales bacterium
GGTATTTGTGGTGGTATTAAAACTGTCTTGTAGAAATTTTAAAAAAAATAACACAAAAATATGAAAAACCCCAAAGACTTTAATTATGAAAATGTGCAGGAGCAATTTAAGAAATACCTCCAAAACAAGGGTTACAGAAAAACACCCGAGCGCTTTCATATCTTGAAAGAAATTTACCTCAACGAAGGACATTTCGATGTTGAGTCGCTGTATATCAGAATGAAAAACAACAAATACAGGGTGAGTCGTGCCAC
Organism: uncultured Bacteroidales bacterium; assembly: GCA_964628845.1. Classification (GTDB taxonomy): domain Bacteria; phylum Bacteroidota; class Bacteroidia; order Bacteroidales; family PXBB01; genus JAKIYU01. Next base: position 255 of record CAZVOS010000090.1, read on the forward strand.
ACTTTATAATACTATTGAGTTGCTTATTGAAGCCAACCTGATTACAAAACACCAGTTTGGGAAAAATGTGGCACAATTCGAGAAATCTTTTAAGTTTAAGCAACACGACCACCTCATCTGTATAGATTGTAACCATGTTTTTGAGTTCTGCGACCCCCGCATACAGGAAATTTTAAAAGATGTTGCTAAAAATTTCAACTTCGAAATAGTTAAGCATTCTTTAATAGTACATGGCAAATGCAACAAATTAAAATCCGGTAAATGTGAACATTCCGAAGAAAACGAATAGATAAAAACCAACCGATGAAATTAGATGTTATATTAGGGCTCCAATGGGGCGACGAAGGCAAAGGAAAAATTGTAGATGTACTCACTCAGAAATACCACATTATTGCACGCTTTCAGGGAGGGCCAAATGCAGGGCACACCCTCATTTTTGACAATCAGAAATTTGTATTGCATACCATCCCGTCTGGCATTTTTCACCCCGCTTCAAAAAATATTGTAGGCAACGGTGTGGTTCTTGACCCTTATATTTTTCAGCAAGAATTAGATAAGATAAAACCCAGGGTTAACAACTTAAAAGAAGTACTTTTTATTTCCCGTAAAGCCCATCTCATATTACCTTCGCACCGCCTTTTGGATGCTGCTTACGAAGCTGCTAAAGGAAAAGATAAAATTGGTTCAACACTCAAAGGTATAGGCCCCACTTATACCGATAAAATTGCACGTTCGGGCCTTAGGGTCGGCGATATTGAAAATCCCCAATTTGGAGATAAATACAACAACCTTAAAAATACCCATTTACGCATTGTTAATTCCCTGAACTTCGATTACAGTCAGCATAAAATAGATGGTAAAGATTTTGATACTTACGAAAAAATATGGCTCGAAGCCGTATATAAACTTAAAGAACTCAATCTGATTGACAGTGAAATAACCATTAATGAAGCTCTGAGCAACAACCATAAAATTTTGGCAGAAGGGGCACAGGGCACCATGCTCGATATTGATTTCGGCACATATCCGTTTGTTACTTCATCCAACACAATCAGTGCAGGTGTATGCTCCGGACTGGGTGTTTCACCACAAAAAATTGGAGATGTGCTGGGTATTTTTAAAGCATATTGTACCCGTGTGGGTAGTGGCCCCTTCCCAACGGAACTTTTTGATGAAACAGGCCAGCTTCTCCAAAACAAAGGCGGAGAATTTGGCTCTACCACAGGACGCCCACGCAGATGTGGCTGGCTCGACTTAGTGGCACTCAAATATGCCTGTATGCTCAATGGCGTTACCAAACTCATCATGATGAAAACTGATGTCCTCAGCGGATTGGAACAAATAAAAGCTGCTACCAGTTACCTGTATAAAAACAAAGAAATCAATTATTTCCCCTTCGAATTTACTGATGAAGACATAAAACCCTTATATAAAACCTTCGATGGCTGGCAGGATGAACTGACGAATACCAGAACCTACAAAGAGCTTCCACAACAACTTAAAACATATATTGAGTTTATTGAAACCTACTTAGGAATTCAAATTATCATTGTATCTACTGGCCCTGATAGGACACAAACCATTTTTAAATAAACAACTGCTTTATTATTTCAGATAAAATACGTAACTTTGTATAATTATTGAACATTTTTTATGTTATACCTTTAAATAAAATTTCGATACCAGATACATTGTTTTTTATTAATATTGTAAAAACTTTAGAAAGATGAAACAGATAATAACATTAAACATAATTATAATTTTATCAATAAATCTTTTTGCGCAAGAAAGCATTTTCGAAAGAGAAGTACCACAAGCCGTAAAGAAAGCATTGGTAGAAAAGTTTCCCGAAGTAACAACAGCAGAGTGGTATAAAAATAATGACTCTGTTATAGAAGCCCGTTTTGTTCTGAACAAGAAAAAAACTGCCGCCGCTTTCTCAATAAACGGAAATTTTATTTCATCCAGCTCAGAAATAACACCTAAGGAAACACCAGGTATGATATCTAATTACATCAGAGGCAATCACCCTAACGATGTGGTGAGCTTGGCTATGATGACCGAAACAGCCGACGGAAAAATCAACTACTATGTAGAAATAAAAAGACCTGGCGTAGGGCAAGCCACCACCATGCTTTATTTCGATTTCTACGGCAACCTCACTAAAAAAATAGAACCTGAAGAAATAAAAATTGAAAAAGATGCTGAAGAAGGTTATGATGACTTAGGCGAAGACATCGCTTCTGGTCAGCCCATTAAAAAGAAAGAACTCCCCAGCAAAGTTAATACTTATATAGATAAAAAATATCAGGATTATAAATTTGAACAAGCCATCTTTGTGGAAAACGAAAAACACGGTACACTCTATCAGGTTAAAATGCGTAAGCTTGGTTACAAAGAATTTATTTACCTGCATTTTGATTTAATGGGCGATTTTGTAGAAGTGGAACAATAACTATTAAACCCTTCTATGTGAATAAATTACTTTTTGCCACTAACAATAAACATAAACTTACTGAAATACGTCAGATTCTCGAACCACGCTTTACAATATTAGGGCTAAAAGATATCCATTGCACAGACGAACTTCCCGAAACACACAACACCTTAGAAGGCAATGCTTTGCAAAAAGCTCAGTATGTTTTTGACAAATATCATGTGAGTTGTTTTGCAGACGATACAGGACTTGAAATAGAAGCACTTAAAGGAGCTCCAGGTGTTTATTCAGCCCGTTTTGCTGGTCCCTGTTGTACTTACGAAGATAATGTAGTAAAAGTACTGAAGCTTATGTCCTCTGTCGAAAATCGGAAAGCACGATTCAGAACGGTAATGGCCTTAATTTTAGAAGCACATATCTATTATTTCGAGGGCTGTATTGAAGGTGTTATTCTTAAAGAAAACAGAGGGACTTCTGGGTTTGGATACGACCCCATTTTTCAACCTATAGGAATGGCAAAAACATTTGCCGAAATGAGCCCCGAAGAGAAAAATACCATCAGCCACAGGGGATTAGCCATCAATAAATTAACAAAATTCTTATTAAAAGCATAAGTCATGCTTAAGCCCCCCGCCATTGTTATTCTTGCTCACCAACGTACCCATTGCTTTAAAAGATTGCTTAAATCCTTATTCAATGCGTCATATCCAAATTCAGATGTGAATTTGATAATCAGTATTGATAAAAGTTCTAAAGATGAGCTTATCAAAATTGCTCAGGATTTTATCTGGACTCATGGCGAAAAACATATTATTGAACATCCTTTACAACTCGGCTTGCTTAACCACATGCTTTTTGTTTTTTCGCTTACAGAAAAATATGAGAACATCATAGTACTTGAAGATGACCTCTGGGTTTCTCCTTTCTTTTATTCTTTTACCCAAAAGGCCTTAGATTATTATCAATCAGACGATAGAGTTACTGGTATATCGCTTTACAGCTACCATATCTCGGAAAGCAGTCTGCTCGCTTTTACTCCAGTGGACGATGGCAGCGCTGTCTATTTTATGTGCTACCCTTCTTCATGGGGCTTGTGTATCAGTAAAGACAAAATCAAGAACTTTTTAAATGCGTATCATAACAACCAATTAAACAACAGTACTTTCGAGCCCCCCTTCGTTAAAAATTGGCCTCAACAATCTTGGAAACGCTATATGATACGCTTCTTATTAGAAACAAATACTTATTTTGTGTTTCCACGCCTGTCTCTCAGTACAAATTTTTCTCCTAAAGGCACAAATACACCCCTTGATTCGGAACTCTTTCAGGTAAATATTCAAAATCTTGATAGAAATTACAATTTCAAACAATTCTCCCAATCTAAAGCCATATACGACAGTTATTTTGAAATGACGGCCGCATGTCTTAATACTTATATTGATGATTTCAAAAATTATCAATATACTGTTGATTTGCAAGGCATGAAGGGAAAAGATGACATACTTACCCCATACGTGCTCACAGTTAAGAAAACTCAAAATCCATTGTTTCGGTATGCATCCTCAATGAAACCAGTAATCCTTAATGTGATACATCATATTGAAGGCAATTCCATTAGCTTCGACACCAAAGAGAATGTACTGTCGAAATCAGGAAAGATTCATTACGGGCACACAGAATTTTTACATAAATACAGTACACAAATGCTTTATAACAGGATTTCATTTTTAAAATATATTTATTTTTACCTAAAATTTGAACTAAAGATGTACTGGCAAAAAATACGTGGCTAATGCATAAGAAAAAAAACACTAAACTCGTAAAGCTCACCGAAACAGCTATTGCTGTAAAAAAACCTTTTGACATCGCACAGTATTTTGTGCTTATTTGTTTCATTTTCTCATGTCTTCTTTATACCAACGGGCTTTTTAATGATTATAATCTCGATGATGAGCTGGTAACACGCAAACACCCATTAACCTCACAAGGACTAAAAGCCATTCCCGACATATTCTCCACACCATATTACAGCAGTAAGAGCACCTCTTACGAATACCGCCCCATGGTTCTTGTATCTTATGCTATCGAACATCAGTTTTTTGGAGAAAGTCCCTTTGTGAGCCATCTTATTAATATATTGCTTTATGCTTTAAGTACAGCAGTTTTTTTTCTTTGGCTCAAACGTATTTTAAGAAATTATCATCCATGGCTTGCTTTAGTCGTTACACTCTTATTTTCAGCCCACCCGCTGCATACCGAAGTGGTGAACAGCATTAAAAATCGAGACGAGCTCCTCGCTTTACTTTTTGCCCTAACAGCAGCAAAAACAGCTTTTTTGTATATTGATAAAAAAAAGATATTATATGTGTTTTTAACTTTCTTTTGTTTCACTTTCGCTCTCTTATCCAAAACCAGCGTGGTGTCCTTTGCTTTTATTATTCCCTTTTCATTGATAATATTTTCTGAGTCCTCGGTGAAGCAATACATGCTTATTGCCTTTTTGCTTAGCATTGCAACAGGTTTCTTTGCTCCCTTCTATAATTTTGCCCATAAAGTTTTGTTTGCACTTATCGTATTTGCAAGTCCTGTTTTTTGTGATATCTTACTGAATAAAAAAAAGCTGATTGCAGACATTGGTTTTAAAATTAAAAATGAACTCACTGGCATACAAACAGATACATTTAAGCTGTTTCGTTTTTCTACATTACATTTAATTCTTATTATTTCTTTTGCACTTGTCATCAGTTTAACAGGGATGTTTTATAATTATCGTCTTTTGTTTTTTCTATCCATTATATTTCTAATTATTCTTTACTATTTATCAGAGAACAACTCGAGAGAATATCTTTTTACAGCCATTATTCTTATTGTATCATTGGTGTCCAGCAATTACAAACAAGCTCATATCTTAGTGTTCTGTCAGATATTACTTGTGTTTATGTATTTATTTGTTGAAAAATCTCTTAAAACGTATTTAATCCTTTCACTCCTATTTTTACTTATTCCATGGCTGCTATGGGCAAGGGTTGAGGGCTTATTCTGGATGGTATATGTGGGATTTATTATGTGGACCTTTTCCTTAAAGAAATTACGTATTATATCCATTATTTTAATTGCTGTATTCTTTATCAGTTCGCCCGTTGTATCCTATCTGAGACATCTTAATATATTCACAAGTGTGTATTTATATTCATTTGTGGCATTAAGCATCACGTTATTTATATACTATAGAACAAAAAGAAGCAATCCCGCAGTGTTTTTCCTTATGTTCATTATACCAGTGGCATTAGGTATTAAACTGGGCAGCATGACGGGCTCCTATTCAGTGATTGTTGAAAAGTACCTAAATCCGGCCACCTCCATCAATATAGGGAGCGATATATTGCCAGCTTCGGGACGCACATTAGATAAAGTTGAAATGCCTCTGAGTGATGATGCACCACTAAATATTAAAATTGGTACCGGTCTATACGTAATGGCTGAGTATTTCAAAAAATTACTTTTCCCTTTAAATATGGGATTTTATTATGGATACAAACACATAGAACCACAGAATTTTACTCATTTACAATCTGTTTTTTCTTTGTTATTTCATCTTTTATGGCTTATATCAGCATTGTACATATTTAAAAAAGAAAAGCTTTTCCTTTTTGTCACTCTCGTTTATCTTGCAGGCATTGCATTATTTACTAATATTGTTGCACCTTTGCCCGGTTTAATAGCCGACAGATTTGCTTATGTACCCTCTCTGGGCTTTGTACTTGGCTTATCCTTAGCATTATATTATATATTTCCTCTCAAAACATCTCTTAAAAGATTCAATTTCAAAGAAAACAAATGGTTCTTTATATCATTTATGGGTATTCTTCTCCTATACAGTGTCCGAACATTTACCCGCACAACCGACTGGAAAGACCACCTTAAACTTTTCCGCAACGACATTGCCTATCTCGACCAATCAGCACAAGCACATAACCTCCTCGCTAGTAACCTTATTATATACTCCAACGAAGAAAAAAATAGTAAGAAATCTTATGCTTATAAAGAAGAAGCTGTTGTACATTATCGCAAAGCTATTGACATTTATCCTGATTTTTTTAACGCCTGCTACGACCTTGCCAGAGCGTATTTGCAAATCAAAATGAAGGACAGTGCTCTGGTGTATTTTAAAAAAGCCATTACACTAAAATCCGATTACTTCGACCCCTACCTGCAAACAGCTTTTATCTACCACCAGAAAGACAGTATTGAACAAGCTCTTGAATACTACTATAAAACACTCGAATTAAAAAAAGACATCCCTAATATTTACAGAAACCTTACAGTTATTTATTTTGAAAATAATGATTATCAGAATGTTATAAATATCAATAAAGATCTTATTCACATTGCTCCAGAAACCAAAGAGCCCTATGTCAATACAGCAAGGGCCTATTTTATGGATAACAGATACGACAGTGCCGCATTTTATTTTAAAGAAATAATAGAAATAGATTCTTCAGATACCGATGCCTTAATGGCTCTGGTGGAAATTTATACCAAGCTGGGAAATAAGGAGCAAAGAGATTATTATTTTAGTAAAACACTTAACTTTGTAAATTAACAATATTTTTCTTCATGTTATTTTATAGCATTTTAACAATTTTATTTTGTGGTTTCATTGCCTTGGGTATAATTGGCTTTATTTATCTGTATATCAATAACTTTCGCATAAAATATATGGACTTAAAAAGCTGGTTCTCTGGTAAGAAAAAAGCATGCGAGGTCGGTGCTTATTATGATGTATGGTTTGAAAGATACAAAGAAGTTTATGGCGATACCATACAATCGTATCGTTCTGAGCATTTAGAGCTATTACATGATTATGTTATGAAAAGTGCCGGTTTAAAGGATGGTATGTTGATATGTGATGCCGGCTGCGGTGTTTGCGGTCCTGATATATATTTTGCTTCCAAACTTGATATACGCATAGAAGCTCTTAATATTTCTGAAAAACAAGTACTGGAAGCCAAAGAAAATATAGAAGCCAAAGGGCTTAGCCCTAAAATAAATGTGCAAAAAGCTGATTATCAACATTTAAATAAGTTATACCCTGAGAATTATTTTGATGCCATCATTTTTCTCGAATCGTTTGGTCATGCCCAAAACCCCAAAAAACTGTTGCATAATGCTGCTAAAGTACTTAAAGATGAGGGCATTATATACATTAAAGATTATTTTAAAAAAGATATGCCCAAAAACGTGCAGCAAAAAAAACTTATCAGGATGGGCGTCAGGAATATGGATAAGATATACTTCTACAATACTCCTGATTTATATTACACTATTTATTTGATGCGGCAACTTAACTTTGAACTGCGTTGGCTCAAAATACCAGAAATACCGCAATGGGATATGAATAAAGTTATTCAGGAGTTTCATATAAAAAACAATATTGCTTTTTATAACGATAAAGATGAACTTTTCGACCAAAACAATGGCCGTTTTATTGTTGACCCTTATGAGATGTTTTTCGTAAAAAACAAGAAAAAATGCTCTGAAATAAATTAAAAAATTAGAATGTTTGACTTAGATTTTATTTTGTTGGGGTTCAGTAAGAAGCAGCTATTGTTTTTAAGCTTTTTTTTTTTCATTTTTATAAATACGGAAGTAACCCAATAACCAGCACT
>CAZVOS010000091.1:0-8286 GCA_964628845.1 uncultured Bacteroidales bacterium
ACATCAACGAAGGACATGATGGGGATAACCTGCATTATATTAACCTCATTGATTATTTGAACAGCAACGACATGTGCGATTCATCCCATTATAATTATGTAAAGACTCAAATGGATATTGATAATTATCTTGATTATCAAAGTATTCAGATTTACATCCGCAATACCGACTGGCCTGGAAATAACATAAGATACTGGCGTAAACGCACTCCTCAATATGTTCAAAACAGCTTGCCAGGTCATGATGGCAGATGGCGATGGCTTCTCTTCGATACCGATTTCGGCTTCGGACAAGAAGATGAAATGCAAGCCCCACTCCACAACACACTTGAGTTTGCAACAGACTCCAGTAATACAGAATGGCCAAACCCCGAATGGTCCACATTTCTTTTTAGAAAACTACTCGACAATGAGAGTTTCCGCAACGATTACATCAACCGCACTGCCGACCATATAAACACAAGCTTTAAGCCACAAAGAGTGCTTGATGTTATTGATTCCTTAGAGAATTTGTATGGCTTTGATATGAAAGCTCATATTTACCGTTGGTTTAGTTTAGGAAATCTAAACGATTGGCTACAACACATTAATGTCATGCGCAATTTTGCCATTTACCGCCCTGTCAATATGCAACAACATATCATCAGCAGGTGGAACCTTTCCGGAACAACCCAGGTGACCTTAGATGTTTCAGATGTTTTGCATGGCTCAGTAAAAATAAGTTCTGTAGTTATTAACGAAAACACCATAGCCATAACGGGACAACCCTATCCATGGACGGGCACCTATTTTAAAGATATTCCCATTCCGATAAAAGCCATTGCCAAACCGGGCTTTGTTTTTAAAGAATGGGAAGGCACCGGCATCAATACACCTGATATTATTATCACTTTAAACAATGATACAGCATTAAAAGCCCTTTTTGAAGTGGATACCAGTTATCAGAACGTACATCTTTATATCAACGAACTCATGGCTGTTAATAACAGCTATATCACTGATGAATACGGAGAATACGATGATTGGCTCGAAATCTACAATGCATCAACAGACTCAGTTAACATAGCTGGTTATTTTATCACCGATGACCTAACACAATTAACCAAATATCAAATTCCTGTGAATAACCCTCATACGAAAATACCTCCACAGGGTTTTTTACTGCTTTGGGCCGATAATCAAACTACACAGGGTGTATTGCACCTGCCTTTTAAACTATCAACAAACGGTGAATCGGTGGGTCTGTATGCCCCTAATCTAACCGTAAAAGATACACTCACCTATAACTACCAACTTGGCAACCATTCCTACGGCAGATACCCCGACAGTTCTCCCAATCTGATTGTTTTTGACGAGCCCACACCCGGCTCCTCAAACATTATTAACAGCTACATCTCTGAAACAATTCCTGATAATCATTTTTTTATATTCCCAAACCCTGCCAATAAATTTGTTTATTTCAATAAAACAAGCGATGTAAAATTGTTTAACAGTATGGGACAATTATTATTCGAAAAAAAGGACCTGTCAAAACTTGATGTTTCATTGTTAGGAAAAGGTGTTTATTTTATTGAGGACAACGCAAACACTGTTGTTAAACTAATTGTTTTTTGATAACAAGTAACTGGTCTACCTGTCGGGCTAAATCATGGCACCTAACTGATGAGTAAACATAAAGTTCGACAGATAAACACATCGGTTAATTTACTGCAAATAAGGGTATAAGTTCTTATTAGCAAATAAAAACTGTTTTTGAATCTCCTGAGAAGAAAGCAGGAATTTAATCATGGCCAATGCAATTACACGAACAGCTTATTTTCTCTATCCTGACAGGGTTCGCAGAACCTGTCAGGGATAAAAAAAATAGAAACACCTCAGGGCTTCACTGTGGGGTAGAAAGTATGTAGTTAGTAGAAACCCTTACTTACCAATTTTATTTCCTTTGCCCGAAAATAGCAGTCCCTATTCTTATCATCGTACTGCCTTCCTCAATACCAATAAGATAATCATCCGACATACCCATGGAGATTTCCTTAAAATTATCATTATTAGAGAAAAATTCTTCTTTAAGTTTATCGTAAATCACTTTCAGATGCTTAAATTCTTGTCTTATAATATGTGTCTCCTCAGTAAAGGTAGCCATACCCATAACACCACAGATACTTATATTGTTCATGCTTTTAAATTCCTCGGAGCTTAAAATTGAATGAGCTTCTTCAAAATTAAATCCATATTTGCTCTCTTCGCTAGCAATATGAAATTGAAATAGCACATTTGCTGTTATATTCTTTTTATGGGCTTCTTTGTTAATTTCTTTGATAAGTTTAAAACTCTCAACACTATGAATAAGCTTAACAAATGCTAGAATATTTTTTACCTTATTGGTTTGTAAATGCCCAATAAAATGCCACTCAATATCATTGGGCAAAAGGGGTTGTTTGCTGATTAATTCCTGAGCTTTGTTTTCTCCAAAAACTCTATGGCCTGAACGGTATGCTTCAAAAATTCTGTCAGTTGTATGGTTTTTTGAAACAGCAATAAGTTTCACACCAGATGGTAATAATGATTTTAATTGGGTTAAATTCTCGGCTACAGTCATTTCATATTTTTTTTAACAAAATTATTTTTAAAATTTTCAATATGCATCAAAATAGATATAAAATTACTTTAAATTAGTAAAAAACAACATTAAAATATAAATTAAAGTAAAATTTATTGAAAATAAATGTCTTATGTCAATAATATATCGTATCTTGCACCCAATTAATTTAATATAATACAATACAATGAACAAAGGAACAGTAAAATTTTATGATGATACCAAAGGATTCGGATTCATTAAAGACGCTAACTCACCAAAAGAATACTTCGTGCATTCTTCAGGTCTAAAGGACAGTATTTCAGAAAATGATACAGTAACTTTCGACCTACAAGAAGGTAAAAAAGGTTTAAATGCCGTTAATGTTAAACGCGCTTAATTTATAAAGTAGTTAAGATTAAATAGTGGTCATGTTATTCAACCTGACCACTATTTTTTTTTGCTCTAAGTTCTGTTGTAAATAACTTATCCTTTAATTCTTTTCCAAAATCAGGATAATATTTTAAACTCAACTGATAACTTTCAAAGGCATTAAGAAAATCAGATTTAGAATTGTATGCATCGCCCAGATACATATAGGCATATCCTAAGTTTTTACTCATTCGGTAAGAATACTCAAATGTTTGTTGGTCATATTTCTTTAAGATTGGGTATAAATCATCTGAACTAAGTTCTTTCTTTATCTTGTTTCTTTCAACAGTATCATTAACTGAGAGGGCTGTATTTAAGGCATTAATTAATGCTGATTTATAATAATATTCGAAACTTTTTTCTATTTCGATTGATTTTTGAAGGTAAATAATGGCCTCATCATAATTCTGTAGCTTAATACAAAATAATCCCGCCTTTCTGTAAGAGTAGGCAGGACTTGGGTGTTGCTGAGCCGACTTTAAATAATATTCAAGAGCTTTGGTATTATCTCCTTTGCGTTCATAATAATCGCCAAGATAAGCATGTGCAAAGTATGCTGTTAAGCTGTCTATGGCAATACACTTTTCAAATAAATCTCTGGCTTCTTCCAGCTTGTTTAAAAACATATAGGCCACACCCATATTGGCGATAGCTACGGTATTTAATGAGTCAATTTTAAGTGCCTCTTTATAATTGGAAATAGCATTTTCATAATTCTGCTTAGCATCACTCTGGCCCGCCTGAAATAAATACATATTGCCAAAATCAATAAATGTTTGGGCATCTTCCTTTCTTCCTGGGTTTGATAATTCTTTTAACCATGCGGGTTGTATCATCGTTAATAACCCAAAAATTAATAGGATGCACCAGATAGTTAAAAGAAAATAATTAACTACTTTATCCGAAAAATGAGTTTTACTCTGTTTGTTCTTTTTAACCAAAACTTCCTAGTTATTATGTATTATAAAAAGTACTTTTTTCCCTTCCTTTATCAACCTATTGTAGGTTTCACAAGCTTTCTTATTGGGATGTTTTATAAGTTGATAAACATTATCATGGGTTCTGTTATACACCATCTGCGTTGTTTCATTATCCATCCATCCCTTACCTCCCTGTCCTTTGGTTCCTGTCCCAATTAATAAAATATCAGGTTTCAAATCTTCAATTTTTTGTTTATCCCTGCCCTTGAATAATATCTTTTTGTCAACAGTCCTGAATCCCCCATCAGGAAATATCATATAATCAAAAAATACAAGTGGAAGTCCGTTGTATTTGATATGACCACTTGATATAAATTTTGTGGTGGGAGTACCCAGATATGCAGTTAATATTACAAAAATTATTACAAAAGATAAAACCCCTCTGATAAGCCATCTTATAATAATATTCCTGCCCAGATGTATTAGGAAAAATGAAATTATAAATATGATGATGGTAATAAAAATTACATTAAACTTATATTTTTCATCTGTGAGCTGAGACGATACAAATAAGAAGATATAAACAAATAGGACTTCCATACAAAAAAGCGAGAAAGGATTTTTAATGTATTCTTTTATAGATTTTTGTCTGATTGTATAATTGGTGAAACCTCTAGCTTCTTCCATACAGAAAAATACAAAAATGCTTCCAATTATACAACCCCACAAATCCTTGGCTACATCGGAGAGGTCAAAAACCCTGTTAGAAATAAAAACTTGTATAATTTCATCGAATAAGGAAATTAAAAAAGCCATAAGAAATATCTTATACAACATCTTATTTAAAGCCAGTGGTTTAACAGAAAACTTTCTGAATGCGATATAAGTAAATATGCCATAAGCAAAGTAATGCCAGTTGTGCTGCAGGTCGTAAAAATGATGCCCGAAATAATAATCAGAAGTGAGTTGCCCAATCGAAAAAAATAAGATTATTATACCAATAATAACAAACCGTTGTTTCGTAAAACTTTTTCGGAAAAGAAAAACAAGTATAGAAAGAATTGTAAGAGCAAGAATAACAGTATAAGGTATTTCAAAAGAAAAAATACTTGTCGAAGCCCTTGATGCTGTACCAATAGCATTTTGCAAAAAATTTTGCAACATCAGAAATGGCGTTATTATCAATAAAAGGGTGTATAGATAATAATTTATTTCAACCAATGTCAGTTTTTTCATCTTACCTTATATGTTAAAACACCAATTCTTCTCTCATGTAAAGCCCATTATTCTCAATAAAAAATACATCCGTCAACGTCATTCCTTCCTTTAACCACAAGGTATTTAAACCACATGCAGAAGCAGATTCGATGTTTTCTTTAAGGTCATCGATAAAGAGGGTTTCATATGCCGAAATTCCTGTTTGTTCAAGAGTTTTTAAGTATATATCAAGTTCTGGTTTTCGCAAACCCATTTCATGCGAAAAAAAAGTTTCATCAAATAAATCATGCCAGCTTACACCATTAGCCGTTTCTAATTGTTTTGTATAAAATTATAATGAATTATATTGGTGTTGCTGAGCAGATAGGTCTTGTATTGTTTCCGAAGTTTAATGAGTAAATCAATGTTTTCTTGTGGAAAATTTAAAATAATGGCAGTCCACATCGTATCAAGCTGCTCATCAGTAATGTGTAATTTTAAAAATTGCTTGATGCTTTCTCTGAAAGCATCAGCAGAAATAAGTCCCTTCTCAAAATCATTGAAAATATTGTCCTGTTTCGCTCTGGAGTAGTATTCATCAAAGTTATTAATACCCATACTTGTTAAAACTTTCGATGGGCCACCATAATCAATATTAAGAACCACACCCCCAAGGTCGAAAATAAAATTCTTAATGAGCACTTTTTAATAAAATTATTAAATGTTTATAATTATAGCATTTCTGATAACAGAAATTGCAAATGTAATATTAAAATAAAAATGAGTGAATGATTAATTATATTTAAAAATATAAATACTGGGTTTTTCATTAACACCTTCATTAGAAATGAGCATGTCGCCATTGGGATAGAATGTCAGTCCTTCAGCTTTCTTAAACAATTGCTTGTCAAGTGGTTCAATATGTTTGATGACGCCCAGTTTGTCAATAACAAAAAGAAGAAACTCTGATGCTGAAAGTATATATATATCTTCAGTAACAGGATGTATAGAGATGGCAGAGCTTTTCATCTTTATTTCCTGCACCTCTTCGGTGTTATCATCTTTGCTTTTGTTGGTGATAACAATATCTTTTTGTGATGCAAATTCCCTTATTGCTTTAAGTTCAAAAAGATATATGGGCTTTTCGGAAAGTTTTTTCTCAGTGATATCAAATCCCCATACCGCTCTGAAATCTTTAGCTCCTTTATCGGTGCCGGATTTGCTTTTACAGGCAATGAGCAAACGGTGGTTCTTCTCATCATAACATAAACCCTCGTTGTTTTTGGCAGGAATTTGTGTTGAATACGATTTTACAGTTCTTCCTTCTGAATTAAAATTCATTATTTCTGTAATAACACCATCACTTCTCAATACATACAAAGAGTTTTCAACTCTTGTAATATCCTCGTAATCACCTGAATCGGCAAAACTAAATTGTTTCAGAACGGAATTCTCTGAAATACTATATATATAAACTACACCCATTTCATCATTGACACAGGCAAAATTATCCAAGTCGGTTAACGTTATACCTGAAATTTCACGTAATACATCGGGCAATATTAATTTTTGTTCTGGGTCATGAAGCTTGTAGGGAAAAACGTAGGATGTCATATTGGGGCTGTTATTACAATTAATGATAAGCATGATTATTAGAGAGCTGATTAATGTAAGAGTAAATAAATAATTTTTCATTGATTATTTAAACAAATGGAATTTATATAGAAATGCAGTTACTAATCATTTCCTGTATAAAATTCGATAATTTTATGTTTGAGCAGATAGTCAGTTTTAGCTGTCAACAAGTCTTTCTCAACATCTAGATACCTTTCAGATATCTCTGTGAATTCGAACAATCCCATATTACCAATTTCAAAAAGCTTTACAGCGTACTGATATTCCTGCTCAATGGCTTCAAATTGCTTGTAAATGGCATTATAGAGTTTAAGGGCATTGTTATAATCCATAACCGCCTGATATACATTGTTCTCGAGTTCAAGTAAAAGGTTTTGTGCATTGTTTCTAGCAATTTCAATATCTAATAAAGCAATTTCTTTAAGTTGCTTGTTGTTGTAATTCTTAAAAATCGGAATGTTCAGATTGAGACCTATATATTGATTTTTGTTGTGATTAAATTGTGTAGAATAACTTTCATTGATGTTATTGGTTGACGTTTTTGTACCCAATTGACCCTCGATTATAAGTTCCGGATAACTTGCCGAACAGGCCTGTTTATAAATATATTCAGCATTCTGTATTTCGGTTGTTCCTAATTTAAGTTCAGGAAAGTTGTTTTTGGCAAGTTCAATTACAATAGTATAATCGAAAAGTGTGATATCAATGTTTTCTAAAGATGAAAAATCAAATATTATCTGCTCAGTCACATTTAAACTTAAAAGAACCATCAACAGCGCTTTGTTTTTTTCTTTAATGGTCTCAAAACTAATTATCTCTGTTTCGGCTTGTGCAATTAAATAATCAATGTTATATAAATTGCGTTTATGCAGCACCTCATTTCTAACACTCCCTTCGATATACTTTTTTCTTTTTTGATAGTTGTCAAGACTCTTTTTAAGTAATTCTGCATTCTCGTGAGCCAACCACATCTGATAATATAAAAAAGTAAGCTCTAAGCTTATTTCATTAAACCTTTTTTCGAACAAATACTGAGAGGTTTCTATCTGGCTTAAACTTAACCTTTTAAGGTAACGGTTGTAGAAGCCACTAAACAGATTGAATCTTGAATTAAATTGGTAAGTATTCATAAAGGTATTTCCAAAGAACAGAACATTGGTTGTTGGGTCTATCAGTAAGCCATAATTATTACCTGTTCTAATATTGGCATCCAGGTCAGGGTACATATTATATAGGGCGCTTTTATAATGAACCGCTGCTTTATCTTTCTCTATTTTCAGGTTCTTAAGTTCAATATTGTTACTTCGGACTGTTTGGAGGCATCTTTTTAAATCGTATGTTTCTTGTGCATGAATGTTTATATGAATCCAGAAACATATGAAACATAAGAAAGTTCCTCTGATATTGGCTTGAGTTTTACTATAAGATTTTCTTATATTTTTACTTCTAATCCTCATCATAGAATAAATTAACCTGATTAACACCTTCTATCTTTTTTTGTTCAGTAATTAAATCTTTACCTCTC
>CAZVOS010000092.1:0-8267 GCA_964628845.1 uncultured Bacteroidales bacterium
AGAATTGTAAAGGGCATTGGTATTGAAAAATATGACAATGAGGGCAGGTTTATTAGAGCTGATTATGGAGATATTTCTGTAGTAAGTGTGTATCATCCTTCAGGTTCTAGTGGTGATGAGAGGCAGGATTTTAAGATGATTTGGTTATCAGATTTTCTGAACTATATTAATCATTTAAAACAAGACAGGAAGAAATTAATTATTTGTGGTGATTATAACATTTGCCATAAACCCATTGACATACATGACCCTATTAGAAATGCAACAAGTTCAGGGTTTTTACCCGAAGAGAGGCAATGGATGACAGAATTTTTAACTTCTGGATTTGTTGATTCTTTCAGGTATTTTAACAGTGAACCACATCATTATACATGGTGGAGTTTCAGGACTAATGCGAGGGCAAGAAACTTAGGATGGCGCATTGATTATAATATGGTAAGTGAGAATCTGAAACACTTTTTAGAATCTACAATAATATTACCAGAAGCTGTACATTCCGACCATTGTCCGGTATTAACTGAAATAAAATTTTAAACGATGAGTATTAAAGAGGAGCAAGATAAAAAGTTTGTTTTCAATACTGAAGACTATAAATACAATTGTAAGAAGAGGAGTAAAGTCATTGCTTATCCAACGAAAAATGATGAGTCCGTATTAAACAGGGAACAGGCCGCTGTATTATTTGAACAGGCAACAATAAAATTACAGGAATTGCAGACTAAATTGTATGCTCAGGGTGAGTATGCTTTATTGGTTATTATACAGGGATTAGATGCATCTGGTAAAGATGGTGTTGTTAAAAAGGTGATGTCAAATATTAATCCACAAGGTTTTACAGTATCAAGTTTTAAATCACCTACTGAAGAGGAATTATCTCATGATTATATGTGGCGTTGTATAAAAGAGCTTCCTAAGAGAGGCCAAATAGCTTTGTTTAACAGGTCTTATTACGAAGAAGTACTTTATGTCAGAGTTCATGAAAATATTTTAAAAAAACAGAACTTACCAGGTTTTAGCAGTGCTATGCATAAGAGCGAGAAATTCTGGGATGTACGCCTTAATGATATTAATAATTTTGAAGAGTATTTTAATAATAATGGAATACATGTTATAAAGATATTTTTAAATATATCAAAAGAAGAGCAAAAAGCACGGTTTCTAAGACGTATTGATTTTCCTGAAAAAAATTACAAATTTGCCATGAGCGATATTCAGGATAGGAAACAGTGGGATTTTTATATGCAGATTTACGAAAAGACATTTAAAACCACATCTTCGAAGAATGCTCCATGGTACTTAGTTCCAGCCGATAATAAATGGTTTGTGCGTCTTATTGTTTCAAATTTAATTATTGATAAATTAAGCAAACTTTCTTTATCATATCCAATATTGAATGATAAAAGGAAAGCACAATTGGAAGAAGCCAGACATATACTTGAAAACGAAGACTAAAAATCATTTTTAATTATTTAGCTATCCCTCTTTTAACATCATTTCGGTATGGTTTCATTCCTTTACAGTATTGCCTCTGACAACTCATAATGCTTAATATGAATATAGAAATCACGAGGACTGATAATAATCTAATGTGTTTTTTCATAACTATAATTTATAATAATAACGCTTTTTATATTTTTTTATTTAATATTGATTTAAGATTTTAAATTTTAATTTTGTATAATCTTTTTTATAAAAGCAAGTTATTTGATTAAACAGGTATTATAGTGAACATCTACAGAAAAAAGCAGATATGGAAATGGATGTTGTTTGCTTTGGCTACATTGATAGTATCTATTTCGTTATGGTACACCAATTTGCTTGTAAAAAATATAGCCCATGAAGAGAGGGAGAAGGTAAAACTATGGGCTGAGGCCATTCAAAGGAGGGCTAGTATTGTTAAATACACAGAAAATCTTTTTGAAAAGCTTAAGGTTGAAGAAAGAAAACGGGTACAGTTATGGGCAGAAGCTACAAAAAGATTAATAAATGCTGATATAGATGAAGATCTGACATTTTATTCTGATATTATTTCAGGGAATTCAAATATTCCTGTTATTCTTACAGATGAAAAAAATAATATAATTTCTGCAAAAAATGTTGATTTTAATACAGATACATTTAAGATTTTAACAGGTCATATTAAAGATGAATTTTCAGTTTATGAACCCATTGTTGTTAATATATTTCAGAACAGGAAGAGTTATTTGTATTATAAAGAATCTCTCCTTTTTAACGAGCTCAGAACTATACTTAATGATATTATCAGTTCTTTTATTTCTGAGGTTGCTAATAATTCGGCATCCGTACCAGTTATAATAACCGATTATTCGAAGAAAAATATTATTGCATTTGGGAATTTGGACAGTACATTAATAAATGATAGGGTTAAATCAGAAGAGCTAGTAAATTCTATGACATCAGGCAATCAATTTTTTGAGATTGAACTGGTAAATTATGGCAGATGTTATGTGTTTTATAAAGATTCATATATTTTAATGCAATTGCGTTATTTTCCATATTTTCAGTTCATAGCTATTGGTTTGTTTTTACTGATTGCCTATTTATTATTTAGCATGGCACGTAATGCTGAACAAAATCAGGTTTGGGCTGGTATGGCAAAAGAAACGGCACATCAGATTGGTACTCCGTTATCATCTTTAATGGCTTGGGTAGAATTGCTTAAGGGACGCGAAGAAGATGAGAGCACATTGCAAGAAATAAAGAAAGATATAAAAAGGTTAAGTGATATTTCGAACAGGTTTTCAAAAATTGGTTCAAAGCCCAATCTCGAAAATGCCAATTTATGTAATATTATTGAAGATTATGTTGACTATATGAAGCAAAGAACTTCGAAAAAAATTAATTATATCACCAATATGCATGGCAGCAACATCATTTTACCTTTAAACATCACATTGTTTGAGTGGGTTATTGAAAACCTTCTTAAGAATGCAGCTGAAGCAATAAGTGGGGAGGGAGGTATTTATATTGATATACAGGAGAATGATAAGAATGCTATAATTGATATTACAGATACAGGCAAGGGTATTTCGAAAAGGGAATTCAAAACAATATTTAATCCTGGTTACACCAGTAAGAAGAGGGGATGGGGACTTGGTTTGTCGCTATCAGAAAGGATTATTGAGAAATATCACTCAGGACGTATCTATGTGCGTCAATCAACAATAAATAAAGGTACAACATTCAGAATAGTGTTGCCTAAAAATTAAAATTTACAATAAAATGAAATTCAATATTAAACAAATTTATTATCCTGTGTTATTTTCTTTTGTATTTATAGCAGGGATGATTCTGGGTGCATATATTATAAATACTGTTTCTGATAAATCTGCCGAGGAATCTATTTTTCAATTAAGTTTAAAAAAGTATGACAAATTAAATGATGTTATTAATTTGATTAGAGATAATTATGTAGATAGTGTTACAAAAGAATATCTTGTTGAAGAAGCCATTCAGAGTTTATTGAGTAAATTAGACCCACACTCTGTATATATATCAGCAAATGATTTTAATGAGATGAATGAAAGTTTGATGGGTAATTTTGAAGGTATTGGAGTTGAATTCAGGATTGAACATGACACTGTGTTTGTCCTTAATACTATATCTGGTGGGCCTTCGGAGAAGATAGGCATTAAATCGGGTGATAGGATAGTAAGTGTAAATGATACTATTATTGCTGGTGTTGGAATAAGTAATCAGGAGGTGATTAAAAAGTTAAAGGGGCCTAAAAATACTAAGGTTAAGGTAAGTATATTAAGAAGGAATAATTCGGAGCTTATAGATTTTACAATAATTCGTGACGTAATACCATCTTATAGTATTGATATAAGTTATATGGCTGAAGATGACATTGGTTATATTAAACTTAATCGTTTTAGTGGTACCACTCATGATGAATTTCTTGAAGCTGTAAAAAAACTGAAGTTTGCTGGAATGGAGAAATTATTAATTGATTTACGTGGGAACGGAGGCGGATATTTAAATACTGCCATAAATATAGCAGATGAGTTTTTAGATAAAAAAAGTTTAATTGTTTATACTGAAGGATTTAATAAGCAAAGAACCTATGAGTATGCAACAAAGGGAGGAAGTTTAATGAATACACCCTTTGTTATACTAATTGATGAGTGGTCTGCATCTGCCAGTGAAGTTTTAGCAGGTGCTTTGCAGGATAATGATAAAGGTATTATTATTGGGAAACGCTCTTTTGGCAAAGGTCTGGTTCAGGAGCAAATAGAGCTTAATGATGGTTCAGCAATAAGACTTACAGTCTCGAGATACTATACACCTACTGGTAGGTCAATACAAAGACCATATTCGAAAGAGAGTGAGGACTATTATATGGATTTTTATTATAGATTAATTGAAGAAAATGAATTTATTGATACAATGTTAGTTGACACATTAAAATATTATACACCAAAAGGTAGAGTTGTATATGGAGGAGGAGGCATAACACCAGATATATTTGTTGCTGATACTGAAAAATATTCATCTTATATACAGGAGCTAACAAACAAAGGTTTGATTTATGAATTTTGTTTTGAATATTCGGATGATAATAGAGATATATTAAAGAGAAGATATCCCGGAGCTAAGGATTTTAATCAGAAATTTTTCATTAACAATGAATTATATGATAAGTTTATCTATCATGTCTTAAATAATGGTGTAAAAAAGGATACAAAAGAAAACCTTAAGGATGTAACACTCATAAAAATTTTACTAAAGGCATATATAGGCAGGAATTTGTATAATAATGAGGCCTTTTATCCTACAATTCACAGTATTGATAACACATTTAAAAGAGGTCTTGAAATTTTAAAGGACAATAAGCTTTACGATTCTATTCAAAGAGCATCTTATAAAGATTAAATATGGGTTTTGTAAAATTCTTTTATTGTATTAACAACATAATGTATTTGTTCTTCAGAAAGCTCTGGGTACATTGGAAGACTTAATATTTTGTTCATATAATTTGCGCAAATAGGAAATTCGTCTAATTTATGATTTAAATATTTATAAGCAGGTAAGAAGGGGAGTGGTGTTGGATAGTGTATAGCTGTTTGAATATTTTTTGTATTTAAATAATCAATCAATATTTTTCTGTTTTCGGCACGTATTTCATACACATGAAAAATATGTTTGGTATTATGACGTATTTTTGGTGTTTCAACTTGTTTAACATCAGTAAGAAGTTTGTTATATAGCAGAGCATTATTAAGGCGGGCTTTATTCCATTCGTGTATGTGTGGTAATTTAACTTTCAGAATAGCACTTTGAATGCAATCGAGACGGCTGTTAATACCTTCTATCAGGTGGTTATGTTTGGTAAGGGCGCCATGATTAGCATACATTCTTATTTTGTTTGCCAGATTATCATCATTTGTGATAATGGCACCAGCATCTCCATAGGCACCAAGATTTTTTCCCGGGTAAAAACTAAAAGTAGCAGCAATACCAAAAGTACCTACAAATTGTCTATTGAATTCTGCAAAATGTGCCTGAGCACAATCTTCAATAAGATGGATTTGATGTTTGTTGCATATTTGTTTAATAATATCTATTTGAGCGGGTTGCCCATATAAATGTACAGGAATAATAGCTTTAGTTTTAGAATTTATTTTGTTTTCAATTTGTGTAATATCTATAGTATAATAATCTTTTTCGATATCGACAAAAACGGGTCTGGCTCCAGTTTGAGAAATAGTTTCAGATGTTGAAATCCAAGAGTTTGCAACAGTAATAACTTCATCACCTTGTTCAATACCAAGCATTTTAAGTGTTATATAAAGGGCATCTGTTCCATTTCCTACACCTATACAATGTTTAACGCCGTAAGATTCGCTAAACGCTTTTTCAAAATCTGTTACATAGTTACCACCAACAAAAGACACATCATCAATAACATTTTTTATAGCTATATCGATTTTATTTTTTAAAGAAATATATTGAATTTTTAAATCAACAAAGGGAATTTTCATTTTTTTCATATTTAATTAAAACGAATCAAAAATAATATTTTAAATAACAGAAAAAAATTTTATTTTAATGTATTTATTTGTGTTTGAATAAAAAAGTTTATATTTGCACCCCATTTATAAAAAAGACATTAATAAAAAAAAATATAAATTATTATGACAAAAGCAGAAATTGTTGCAGAAATTGCAAATAAAACAGGAATTGAAAAAGCAGTAGTGCAAAAAACTGTAGAATCTTTTATGGATGCTATAAAAATTTCCATGAGTAAAGGTGAGAATATTTATTTAAGGGGTTTTGGAAGTTTTATTATTAAAAAACGTGCAGAAAAAACAGGAAGAAATATTTCAAAGAATACAACAATTATTATTCCTGCTCATAATATTCCATCATTTAAGCCAGCAAAGACTTTTACTTTAAAAATTAAAAATAACGTAAGATAAATTTATAGGAATTTATTACGTATAATCATTAAAAAATAAAATTATGCCAAGCGGAAAAAAAAGAAAAAGGCACAAGATGTCGGTTCACAAGCGAAAAAAAAGACTCAGGAAAAACAGGCATAAGAAGAAGAAATAATAAGGAATTTTTTTTCTTATCTATATAATATTTATATAGAATAGGGAAATTATGTGCCCATGCCCTGATTTTATTGAAGCAGGTAAAAAAAAGATATAAGCGTGAACAGGGAATTAATTATAGATAGTAATGTCAATGAGGTTGTTATTGCTCTTTTAGAAGATAAAAGACTGGTAGAATTACATAAAGAAAAGACAGATAATAATTTTAACGTAGGTGATATTTATTTTGGGAAGGTTAAAAAAATCATTCCAGGTCTTAATGCTGCATTTGTAGATGTAGGTTACGAGAAGGATGCTTTTTTGCACTATCTTGACTTGGGAGTTCAGATAAAATCACTTAATCAGTATGTAAAAGGTGTTAATGAAAATAGAATAAACACTTATAAGCTTGACAACTATGAAGTTTTACCTGAAATAGAGAAAAATGGAAAAATTACACATGTTATTTCACAAAATCAGAATATTCTGGTTCAAATAGCGAAAGAGCCAATATCCAGTAAAGGACCACGAATAAGTTCTGAAATTTCATTAGCTGGGAGGTATCTTGTATTGGTTCCATTTTCGGATAAGATATCTGTTTCACAAAAGATAAAAAATCCAGAAGAAAGGAACAGGTTACGAAGACTTGTACAGAGCATAAAGCCAAAAAATTTCAGTGTTATCATTCGAACAGTTGCAGAAAATAAAAAAGTTATTGAACTGGATACAGATTTAAATAATCTTGTTGAAAAGTGGAAGTTGTTATTTGAAAAGGTAAAAAGTGCAAGACCCCCACAAAAAATTATTGGTGAAATAGATAAAACATCAGTTATTTTAAGAGATCTTTTAAATGAGTCGTTTAATAATATACATGTATCTGATGCTCAACTTACAGAAGAGATAAAATCATATATAAAGCAAATATCTCCTGACAAGGTAGAAATAGTAAAACATCATAAAGCCAAGAATAATATTTTTGAATATTTTGCTGTAGATAAACAGATTAAAAATTCTTTTGGGAAGAATATTTCATTTAAAGGTGGTGCATACCTTATCATAGAACATACAGAAGCCATGCATGTTGTTGATGTGAATAGCGGGCATAGGATGAATGCTGATAATAATCAAGAATCCAATGCTTTGGAAGTAAATCTTGAAGCAGCCGCTGAAATAGCCCGACAACTCAGGTTGCGTGATATGGGAGGAATAATAGTTGTTGATTTTATTGATATGCATTTAGCTATAAACCGCAGGAAACTGTTTGAGCGTTTAACTGAGCTCATGAAGACCGATAGAGCAAAACATACTATTTTACCCCCAAGCAAATTTGGTTTAGTTCAAATAACACGACAGCGTGTTCGTCCGGAAATGAATGTTACTATTACTGAAAAATGCCCAGCTTGTGGAGGAACAGGTGAGGTTAAAGCAAGTATTGTTACAACTTATGAGATTGAGAATTATTTAAAATATTTAGCCAACGAGCAAAATGAGGTATATATAAAATTACAAGTGCATCCCTTTATACATGCTTATATAGTTAAAGGATTTCCATCTTTAAGACTCAAATGGATGTTTAATAATAAAATATGGTTGAAGATTACACCTAATTCAGCATACAATCTACTTGAATATCATTTTTATAATAAAAAAGATGATGAATTCAAAATATAATTAAATGCCAGCAATTAAAACAGAAGAAGATAATTT
>CAZVOS010000093.1:0-8265 GCA_964628845.1 uncultured Bacteroidales bacterium
ATAAGTAGAGCCAACTGTTAAGCCAGTGGCATTGATGACTTCTGTACCACCTGATACTGTTGCATCGGCACAAGCAATATTGGTACCCATACAAGAACCGGAACGCAAATCAACAACAGCATCAAAACTGCCTGAACCAACAACTGATATCGTATGCGATGTATTAAGAGCTACAAATTTAAACCATACATCATCATCGGCTGTGCCTGTAAAACCACCACATGAAATAGCTGCAAGCGACTGTGTGGCACCTGCAACATCGCCTAATGTGGAACCTCCGCAACTGCTGCCATAAACTGTAATAAGCTGTGCATCAACACAAGCATCGTTAGCAGGTGCAAGTGGATTGAATGTAAGTTTGGCCTGTGGTTTTTTGTTAATCTTGGTGTCAGTTACCTCGCTGCAGGTGTTTGTTGTAACGCCATTTTTAGTTCTTAAACCATCTGTTACATCAGGTGTGTAAACATATACCTGTCCATTTGAAGCATAATCTGTATTAATACCCCAACAAATATCAACTAGAATATTGTCATTACCATTCCATGTAAATGGGGTTGTAAAGGTGAAGGTTTTCCAGCCAGTTGTATTAAAACTTACTGTTGTGGCACTGTAGACTTCAGTTGTTGTGGCACTTATATGATTGGCTGCATTTGTAGCAGTGGTATGCCCGATACGAATTTTGTAATTGGCATGCGACTTAGTAGCAGCTTCAGACACATTAAACTGAATAGAACTCAGAATTTTAGAACCAGTTACTCCTGCTGTATTGATTTCTGATTTTGTGTAAACAAATTGCAGATGCCTGCTTTCGTAATACACATTAGCAGGAGATGCTTCATAGGCACCACTCTGACCTGTACCAGTACCCAGTGTAATTGTTGTTTGCGCTTTAACAGAAGTGAATATCCCTGCAAATAGCATGAATATAACCAGAACCTTCGTAAAGCTTAATGGTAATTGCTTTTTCATAATTAATAATTTTTTGTTAATAGTTAATATTTTATAGATAATTTTTTATACAAAAGGGGTGCAAAGATAGTTATTATTAAATTATATTACAAAAAGTTTTTGTTAAAAACAGGATTGTTACATTACTGATTTTAAAAATTATTAAGTAATTTTGTCAAAATATTATTAATAAAAGAATAATGACATATAAAAATCTGATTTATTGCTTATTTATAGTTTTTCTTATAGTATCGTGTCAATCTCCTGTTGATAAAGGCGATAAAGATAATGCCCTTGATAGTACTGAAACGACAAAGAAAGATATACCAATTTTTAATGAGGACAGTGCTTATTTCTTTGTAGAGAAGCAGGTTTTATTTGGTCCCAGAGTTCCTAATACTAAAGCCCATGAAGAATGTGCCATATATTTTGAACAGAAATTTCATGAATTTGCTGATACAGTAATTTTACAAAGAACAAGGGTAAGAGCTTACGAAGGAACGGCATTAAATATTGTTAATATCATTGCTTCTTTTAAACCTGAGACAAATAATCGCATTTTTCTTTGTGCACACTGGGATACCAGACATATTGCAGAGAAAGACCCAGACGCGATATTGCAGAAGAAACCTTTTGATGGGGCTAATGATGGTGCAAGCGGTGTAGGTGTTTTACTTGAAATAGCCCGTATATTAAAAAAGCACAAACCAAATATTGGCATTGATATTATATTGTTCGATGGAGAAGATTATGGACAACCCGATAATTCGGACCAGGCACAAAAACCAGATACATGGGCATTGGGTTCTCAGTATTGGTCGAGAAACACACACAAACCGAATTATTATGCAAAATATGGTATTCTGCTCGATATGGTAGGCGATAAAGAAGCCACATTTCTTAAAGAAGGATATTCGATGAAGTATGCTCCTGATGTGGTAGAAAAAGTTTGGAATACAGCTCAAAAATTAGGGTATTCAAATTACTTTTTAAATAAAGAGACCAATGCCATTACAGATGACCATTACTACATTAACACCATCCTTGGAATCCCTACAATTGATATCATACATTACGACAATAGTACAACTACAGGTTTCTTCCCACAATGGCATACACACGGAGATAATATGGAGCAAATCAATAAAGAAACACTGAAAGCAGTTGGTCAAACTTTAGTTACTGTTATTTTTGAAGAAAAATAATTAACATATAATATAAATGGTATGAAAAAAATTTTAATTATTTTAATTTCTTTTGCTTTTGCATGCAATTCGCAGAACGTAAAACAAGAAAAGGTTGTCATTGATGGTTTTTTGAATGGTTCTTCAAACGACACATTGTATTTCAGTGTGCTTCATTTTGATAAAATTACAGATACCGATACCATTATTACTGGTTTGGATGGCCGATTTAAACATGAATTTCAGCCCACACAATGTCAGTTTTATGTGCTTGTACACAAAGGATATAATTATGTGAGATTGCTTATTGATAAAGGGGAACAAATATCTTTTAAAGCAGATATAAAAAATATTCCTGAAACTTTTTTTATTGAAGGGTCGAAAGGCAGTACTGTTTTAAATACTATTGAGAAGAAACTGGCTAAGGCCAATTTTACAGTGGATTCCTTAACACAGATAGTGAATCAAACAAAAGACAATCCAGATTTTAATAAGAAATTCCCCATTCTTGATTCGGTTTATAGGGCAAATTTTAAGAATATTAAAGATGAATTGAAGCAAATCATTCAGGGAAACATGACTTCGCTGGCTTCTATAGTGGCTTTGTTTTCTTCTTTAGCAGGGCAAAATGTTTTTAATGAGCTTAATGAGCCAGAGGTTTTTAATACATTACATGATTCACTATATCCTCTATATCCTGAGAATTCTTTTGCCATTGCTTTGCATAATAAAGTCCTTGAGATGAAATTGAAAGAAAAAGAGAAGCAACGCATTTTGGAAACTCTACAAATAGGACTGGAAGCACCTGATTTTAAAATTATGGGTCAGCATGGTAAAATTATTCAGTTGTCGTTGTTAAGGGGGAAGGTTGTCCTTTTAAAGTTTTGGGATTCCCATTGTACTACATGCCAGGCAGAAAATCTAAAACTTAAGGAAACCTACAACAAATTTAAGAATAAGGGATTTGAAATTTTTGCCATTTCGGAAGACATTAATAAAGATGAATGGCTTAGTTATCTTCAAAAATATAATTTTAACTGGCTTCATGCATGGCTTTATGAAGAATCGCAGGATAAACCCGATGCCATTAGTAAATTATATTATATAGATGAGATTCCAATTGGTTATTTGATTGACAGAGAGGGCAAATTTATTGAAATTGATATTAAGAATAAAGACCTTGAAAGTGTTTTGGAAAAAATCTTATAAGATTTATGAGAGTTAATTACATTAAAAGTTTTTTGCGGATTACGTTTTTTTTATATTTTTTGTTTATAATCCTTTCTAATAATCTCATTAATGCTCAAAATAAGAATATAATAATAAAAGGGAAACTTGACAATACGGGACAGGACAGCAAATTATTTTTATATGAAATTGATTTACAGGGGTTTTTGCCAATAGATTCTTTTTTACTAAAAAGAAACGGAAATTTTATTTTTGATTTTTCTTCAAAAGAAATCATATTTCTGCTCTTAAGAACAAAAGAGAATGGTATTATTAAATTAGCAGCAACACCAGGAGATATTATTACTATTAAAGGTAATTACAATGATTTATTGATGAGTTATACTGTAGAGGGTTCAAAGGATTCAGAAATTTTCGGGTTAATAGATAAACAAATTACTCTATCAAATCAGAAATATCAATCGGCAAAAGATATTTTAGAAAAGTCATCTCAAAATAATATTGAACAAATAAACGATTCTATAAATATTCTAATTAATAATATATATGCAGAGCTTAAATTATTTTTAAGTCAGTTAATTTATGAGAACTCAGGTTCTGTATCCTGTTTAATAGCTATAAATCAGATGTTTCTGAATAAAATGCTTTTTTATTTTGAAACTGATTTAAATACATATTTAAGTATTGACAAGCAACTCATTAAATATCATGCTGGTAATAAGCATGTTTTAGCATTTCATAAAAATGTTGAAACATACTTAAAATTTAAAGCCGAAAATGATGCTATTGAACAAAGAGCAGGTATAGGTATTAAAGCACATGATATTTCTTTATTTGATACAGATAGCAATAAAATATCTTTATTTGATTTAAAGGGTAAAGTGGTATTGATTAAGTTCTGGAATCCTTCGTGTGACATATGTCGGGATGAAAATAAGAAGCTAAAAGAAATATATTTTAAAAACAAAGATAAAGGTTTTGAAGTTTTTGCAGTTTCTATTGGAACTAAACGAGAAGATTGGATTTACGCCATTAATGAAGATGATACTAAAGAATGGATAAATATTAAAATCTCTGAAGAAGGTGATAATATCCCAAATCTTTCTTCGTTTTATGTTGCACTCTATGGCGTTAAATCTATTCCGTATTCATTTCTTATTGACAGAAATGGATATATAATAAATAAAGGTTTTAAAATAGATGTATTGGACGAATTGCTACAAGATATTTTACAATGATAATATTTTAATATTATATTTGTTCTAATAATGTACATTAATCATGGCTAAAATATTTTTATATAAAACCTTATTCATTCTGATATTAGTTATTATTACTGTTTCATGTAATAATTCTAATACAGCAGATAAAGACAATTTTGTAATAAATGGTAAATTATTGAATGCTAAGGAAGCAACTATATATCTCGAAGAGCTCACAATAAAGGATAGATTAATTCTTGATTCAGCCAAAATTGATAAAAACGGGGCGTTTGTTTTCAAATATGAACCAAAACAAATAGCTTTTTATATTTTAAAGCTTAATGACAACAATTTTGTTACTTTACTTATTGACAAAGGAGAGACTTTAAATATTACAGGGGATGCCCGTCAACTGGCTTATACCTATGAGATTGAAGGTAGTGAGGGCTCAGACAAAATAAAGCAAATAAATACAAAACTCAGAAATAATTATGAAAGGGTTGATTCATTAAAAAGAGAATTTGAAATAAGCCGATATAGTGAAAATTTTATTGAAGTGAGAATAAAACTTGATTCCATATATGAAGACATATTAGAAGACCAGAAATTATATATAACTTCCTTTATTGACAGAAATCTAAATAGTCTTGCATCTATTATTGCCCTTTATCAGTCTTTTGGTCAACAGCCAGTATTATCCGAGAAGGAAGATTTTGCATATTTTGAAAAATTAAGCCATTCGCTTATAAAAAGATATCCTACAAATCCTCATAGTCAGGATTTATTTCTCAAGGTAGATGAAATCAGGAAATATCTGGCTATGAAGCAGGAAGCTGAAGAGCGGCTTAAAATTGGAAATTCTGCACCAGAAATAGACTTAAATAATATTGAAGGCACATCTGTTTTGTTATCATCATTAAGAGGTAAATATGTGTTGCTTGATTTTTGGGCTTCATGGTGTGCGCCTTGCCGTCAGGAAAACCCTGTATTAAAAAAAATATACAACAAATTCAGAAACAAGGGCTTTGAAATCTATGCTGTATCATTAGATCGCGAAAAACAGGCATGGCTTAATGCTGTAAAATTAGATAAGTTAGATTGGATTTGTGTCAGCGACCTCATGTACTGGCAATCACCTGTTGCTAAATTATATGATATCGAGACAATACCTTCTAATTATCTCATTGATAAAGAGGGACGTATTATAAGGAAGAATATTTCTTCGCAAGAGCTGGAGAGCTTTTTAATAACATATTTAAAACAATAAATATATTGAATATTATTAAAAAAGGGATTTTAGAAGGGAAAAAAGTCTATTTTATCTCTGATTGCCATTTCGGAATACCCGATTATAAAAACAGTCTGAAAAGAGAAAAAATGCTTGTGAATTTGCTTGATAAAATAAAAGGAGATGCACAGGAAATATATTTGTTGGGTGATGTTTTTGACTTTTGGTTTGAATACAAATATGTTGTACCTAAAGGATACGTAAGGTTATTGGGAAAACTTGCTGAGATAACAGATGCTGGTATACCAGTTAATTTCTTTACGGGGAAGCATGATATGTGGGTAAAGAATTATTTTAAAGAAGAGCTTAACCTGCTGATTTACAAAGAACCTATTATGTGCAAATATAATAAAAAGATATTCTATATTGCTCATGGTGATGGATTAGGCCCTGGTGATTATGGATATAAATTTCTAAAAAAAGTATTTTCGAGTTCCACATGTAAATGGTTTTTTGCACGACTACATCCAAATTTTGCATATGCTATGGCTTTATTTTTTTCGAGTCGCAGCAGAATAGCAAGAGGTGATACAGACAAAATTTATTT
The DNA here is from genome assembly GCA_964628845.1 of uncultured Bacteroidales bacterium. GTDB lineage: Bacteria > Bacteroidota > Bacteroidia > Bacteroidales > PXBB01 > JAKIYU01. The sequence continues at coordinate 6,358 of CAZVOS010000093.1, forward strand.
AGGCAAACATAAAGAGCGTCTGATATCTTATGCCAAAGAGATGATAAAAAAAGAACCCATTGATTATTTTATTTTTGGACATAGACATCTTCCTCTTGAAATTGATTTGAACGAAAAATCGAAATATTTTAATATAGGAGACTGGTTTCATAATTTTTCTTATATTGAATATGATGGCAGGGATGTATGTTTAAAGAAGTATGGTTCTCAATAATTATTTGGTTTTTATGAAAACTATTTGTGATGAATTATCCCGTTTGTTTTTTATTTTAAGTTTTTTAATACAAATTACTGTTTACAGTCAAAATAATTTTAAAGAACATAAGCGTTTAGATTTTAAAAACACTCAAGATTTTAAATTAAACTCCGGTATTTTTCAATACAATAATGAGGGTTTGCAGCTAGGTGTGGGTTTTGGTTTATATAAAGCGGGTAACGAATCAGCGAATTATTATAATGGGAGTGGAAAGAATAATTTGCGTCGGGTATTGATAGATTATCCCTATAATTATCAGCTTCTTAAGGAAATTTTCAATTATGATTTTCATCTCGATTCAAATAATTTACCCACGCAAATGAAATATGCTCCAACAGTAACGCTGCAAGCTCTTTCTAAATACAATTTCAACGAAAATAATGGTATTGTAATAGAATTTGCTTATTCGAAACATACTGCTGCTGATTTTTTCACAATTGTAATAGAAGATCCTTCCAATACTACAACTGAACCAACTGTTGAGCTAGGGAAAATATGGGGAATAGAAGAAAGGGTTAATCTTAATATTGGTTATATAAGAAGCTTTGGTAAACCAAAAAAAATGAAACCATATATCGAAGCAGGTTTTAATATTAATGACACAAAATTGAAAGATAATAAGGCACAAATTCTAACCTATACCTATTCTATTGTTGACCCTACAGATAATATATATGGTTATAAACAAGGTGGCATTGGGCATGGATTTTATATAAGTCCAGGGCTCATCTTTAATTTGGGTGATGCTTTTGCTGCTCATATTGGGAGCAATTTAAGTATTAAAAAAATCAATTTACTCGAAAACCCAAGATATTCAAAAGAATGGGTTATTTACCTCCGGCTTATGTATAAAAACATCTTTGGAAGTGATGCTTAAAAATATTTAAACTTTTGTTATCGATTTCTTATATATGACTTTTCTATCCTCAAGATATTTCATCATATAATTAAAGCAATCAGGTTTTTGGCCAATTAATTCAGGTGGGATAACGCCCTTATCATCGAACAAGCCATCAAGTAACAAATTAGCAGCGGCAGTAGCTGTATAGCCGGTTGTTCTGGCCATTGATGATGTTTTGGTTTCACGGCAATATTCATCGTACAGATCATAAACAATTTCAATATTAATATTATTCTCAAATCCTTTAATTGTGACCCGCATTACTGTAAACTCTTCGTCTTCGGCATTTAATTTCCACGATTTAAAAAGGAGTTTGTTGGTAAAATCTACTGGCTTTATTTCATTATCCTTGACTTTTATGGGTTTGCTATCGAAAAAGCCGGCTGTTTGTAAAGCTTGTATCAATTTAATATGTCCTGGATAGCGTAAAGTTTTTTCGCTGATATTAGGAATATTTTTTAGCGTAAAAATGAGGGAACGTAAGCCATCTGTATTGAAAGCTTCGAGAGTGCCTACGTGTTCAAAGCTGATAAGCTCTGCATCGCTCATAGGAGGTTTTATAATAATTTGATTGTTTTGCAGAAAACGGGCAGGTCTCGTATATTCTTCTATCACATCAATAGGAGAAAAGGGTGCTTTGTACTCGAATGGGAATGTGCGTATTTTGGGTAATCCGCCAACCATATATTGTAAATTATCAATACGCATTTGGCTATTATGATAACCAGCTATAAGATTTGGCATACCAGGA
>CAZVOS010000094.1:0-8259 GCA_964628845.1 uncultured Bacteroidales bacterium
TTCTACACAATGTTTTGACAACTTTTACCTTAAATCCTTGCGGATTTAAGGTATTTAACTTTGTTGCTTTCCAACAAAAAATTCATTAACAATGAGCAAAAATTCATTAAATAAAATTCTACAAATAAACGAGTGGCTCAAAGAAAATTACAAAACATCTCATATCAGCACTTTAGCCACAGCACAAAGTGATAAAATATCAAACGAGAATAAGGCAAAATACGAAGAAGCTCTTATGGAATATAATAACGCATTGCTTAATGAAGCTGAGAACCCTATTTTATATAATAACAGAGGCAATATATATGCAATACTTGGGCAATTTGAAAATGCCGTTAACGACTTTGCTCAAGCCTGCGAATTAAACCCCTCTTATGCAGACGGCTTTTATAACCTCGGCCTTGCCCTTAAATCACTCAATCATAACGAAGATGCCACCGATGCTTTTAGTAAAGCCATTGAATTGCAACCCAATTTCTGCGAAGCCCGCAATAACAGAGGCGTAATCCGTTTCCTTATAAAGGAGTACGAAAATGCCGTTGCTGATTTTAAAATCGTCATCCAGAACAGACCCCATGATGCCAATGTATATTTCAACTTGGGAAATGCCCTGTTTGCAATTAATAATATTGACGAGTCCCTTGACTGTTATAATAAAGCCATCGAACTAAATCCCCTTTTTGCTGAAGCTCACACCAACAGAGCCAACCTTAAAATGCACAAAGGCATGTACCGCGAAGCTCTTGTTGACTATAACATCGCTGTTGACTTAAACCCCAATAGCTGGACATCGTACAACAATGGTGGCAATGCGCGTATCTACCTTAAAGAATTTGACATCGCAATGGTTGACTACGACGAAGCCATCGCCCTCAAACCCGACTACCACGATGCCTATTTTAACAGGGCATTACTGAAAAAAGAACTAAAAAAGTATGATGAAGCACTCGAAGACCTTAACAAAGCCATAGAACTATATCCCAACGATGCCCGTTATTACAACTCCAGAGGATTTGTTTTTTATTTAAAAAATAATTTCGATGAGGCCATCATCAATTTCGAAAAAGCCCTAAGCATTGATAATACTAATGTGAAAGCCCTCCATAATATTGCAAATGCTTATTTTACGGTAAATAAAATTGACGAAGCCCTCAATTATTACTCTATTCTTATTGAAAATGGGCAAAAACACGCAGAAATATTCTTTAACAGAGGAAATATTCTCGCCATGCTCAACAATTTTGAAGCAGCCATCAATGATTATAACGAAGTCCTTATGCTCAACCCCGATGATACAGAGGCATTACACAACCGTGGAAAACTCTTCCTCGAATTAAACAAACTGGATAAAGCCCTTGAAGATTTCAATAAAACAATAGAACTGGACAATAACTTCGCCGATGCCTATAACAGCAGAGCTAATGCCTACTACTACAGGGAAGAATTTGAAAAAGCCCTCTCCGATTACAACAAAGCCATCGCTCTATCCCCTCAAACCGAGGGCTATTTTAATAATAGAGGTCTCATTTATAGCGTACTCGAAAAGTTTGAACTCGCCATAACCGACTTCGATAAAGCAATACAAATAAATCCAGACTTTGAGGATGCTTTGAAGAATAAAGAAAATATAAGTAAAAAACTTTAGATTTTAATAAATTTCTTAAGAACAGTACTCTTTCCGCTATAAATCCTCAAAATATAAAATCCCTCAGACAAATGGGTGATATTTATCCTTTCGGAAAAATCATTAATTTTTATCCTACTAATAACTTCTCCTCTTATATTAATTATCTCAACTTCTGCTCTTGAGTCAACAGAAACAGTAATATAATCACTGGCAGGGTTAGGGAATACATTGGGTTCAAAATAATTTCTCATGTCACTGCCCGTTACAATATCAGTAAATAACAACTGGTCGGTAAAATAATAAGTTGTGCTTTTACTGCATTCAATTGTGATTCCCATCACATGACATCCATTGGCATCCACTGGATATGAAGCATAAACTGTAGCTTGTTGTGTATTATTATAGGAAGACACAACCCAACTAACTATAACGCTGTCCGTACCATTATACGAAAAACTTTCTATATAGCCACTATAAGGTATAAAACTAAAACATGTATCAATAACATTGGCATCAAGGGTATCAAAGCAATTGGCATAAACAGTGTCCACTATCTCTAAATAATATCCACTATAGTCAACTGGCACTTGCATACCGCCTCCATAAAAATGAGTATGAAATGTTACAGGATATACACCAATTTGACTATATGAAGCCATCCCTGATATCATCAAACAGCCACTTACGCCTCCCACCCAGGTGTCGTTATTAGAGTTCGAAACATAAGTAAACCCAGAGGGCAAACCAGAAATATTACTGATGTTAAAAGAATCAACAACAATTAAAAACCCATACAAGTTAGTATCAGTGGGTACAACTATAGTAACAAGCTGATTGTAATTTAAATTAGCAACAGCTAAGGAAAAATTGCTTATCGTATCGGGGTGGAGCCAGGGAGAAGTGTAACTACCAGGTGTACATGGCTGGGCATGCAAAGGTCTCATTAAATAAAGAACCACATAAACTAAAAAAAATCCTTTGCTTAAAATAGATTTTTTCATAATATCTCAATTTTTTAACAATACAAATATATATATAAAAAAATTATTTCTATATGATAAATAAAAATATTTCAGAAAACCGTTAAGGACTCATCCGAAAAATTCAAGAAATCTTCACATTTCACCTGACTATTACTGCACGATTTTTGTTAATTTGTTGATATTAAAATAAATCAACATGAAAACATTTATACTTTTTACAGCCCTCCTTTTTTCATCAATAGTTTCGGCTCAAAGCATAGTTATATCTGATGAAAACAGATATGAAAACTCAAATACAGATATTAGTACAAATAATATATCTACCAGTTTTCCAAAACCAACATTATCAGATATTGAGTTTTCGAACCCATACCCCAACCCTGTAACTACACAAACAAAGATTAATTATTTTATTCCTTTCTCTTACAATAATGCCACTATAGTAATACGTAATATTATTGGAACTACAATGAAAGAATACCAAATCTTATATCAGGAAGGAAAAATAACCCTCGACTTTTCAGATTTTGACGAAGGAATCTATTTTTACTCTCTTATTATTGACGAAAATATTTTCCTTACAAAAAAAATAATTAAGAAATAGGGCTTAGATATATCTTTTAATCAATCTCAGTTTGTGTGTGTATTTATTTTCTTCATAATTATATATGCCGTAATGGTCTATAACATCAATACGTACTATACCCGAAGCATGCATGATTTTATTTTTCCCTATTATAAGACCTGTATGAATAATAACACCATCATTATTATCGAAAAAAACGACATCCCCAGCTATAGCATCTGAAATGAAGTTTATGGTTTCGCCTGCTTGTGCTTGTTCTTGGGCATCTCTTTTTAAGTAAACACCATTAATTTTAAACACCATCTGAATAAATCCTGAACAATCTATACCAAAAGGAGAACGCCCTCCCCATAAATATGGGGCATTGAGGTAAATCTGAGCCGCTTCCAGTAAGGATGAAGCATTTGGCTTTACTGTTCCAGTAACCTCACCCTCATAGGTATATTTCATTTCATCAACATAAAATACTTTATCATTGAGATAGGGTATAGTGCTTCCAAAAACGACAGGTATATAACGGCTTAACTGATGATTATATAAAAGCTGTACCAACTCATTGGTGTAAATGGGTTTAATAGACGAAAGCTTCTCGTATGTTGTATCTGCAATAAGCATCACCTGCTTCTTATCAACCCATCCTAAGTAATCGTCCATACAGCACTTAATATACCACCAGTCCTCACTAATTTCCATCAGTTGAAAAAGTTCCCCAAACAAAAGCTGCGAAACCATCTCCGACTTACTTCCTTGCTCAGCTCTTAGCGGTGTTATGGCTATATGACAGATACCAAAACTACTCATTATTTTTTTTATTTCCTTTAATAATAATTGAAAATACTATGCAAATATACAATATGATTTTAATTCATAAAAATTTAAAAATTTTTTATGGAATATATAATCCATTTTTATCTCTTATAAGGTATTTTTTTTTTTACTTTTACCACCAAATGCAAATAAATATTCATAAAACACGAATTTAAAACAAATTATCATGAAAACAAAAAGCATTATTCTGTTTCTTGTATTGAGCTTAATTATTCTTATAAGCATTAGCAATACAGTTAATATTAGTAACAACAAAATAAATTATATGACAACAAATGATAAAGACTACAAAACAGAATGGAAAAAAATAGACTCTCTTATTAATAAGGGCCTGACGCAAAGCGCCATGAAAGAAGTTGAAGCCCTTTATATTATAGCAAAGAATCAGGGTAATACCCCACAAGTTGTGAAAACAATTGTATATAAAGCAAAATTAATCGATACAAGGGAAGAGGACAGCTATATTAAAATATTTAAAGTCATTGACACAGAGCTTGAAACAGCACAAGCCCCTCTTAAAAATATTTTACATTCCTTACAGGCAGAAATGATGTGGAGGTATTACTCATCCAACAGGTATCAGTTTATTAACCGCTCAACAACAGTTGACTTTAAAAATGAAGACATTGCCACCTGGGATTTGAAAACTCTGGTGTCAAAGATAGCATCGCATTATCTTAAATCGCTCGAAAACAGCAACGTATTAAAAAATGCGAAGATAGAAGATTATAAAGTCCTGCTCAACCAGGGTAGAATAAATCACGAATACCGCCCTACATTATACGATTTTCTGGCACACAGAGCCATCGACTATTTTTCTAATGATGAAACCTCGCTATCAAAACCATTGGATGCCTTTAAAATAGACAATCCCAACTATTTCTGTTTACCGGAAATGTTCATTAAGATGAAATTTTCGACAACAGACAGTCTTTCATTTAAATATTATGCACTGAAAATAATGCAGGATGTTGCGGATTTTCATTTTAGTAAAACCAACATTAAGCCATTAATAGACCTTGAACTTAAAAGGTTGAACTATATTAAGAATAATGCCGAATTTGATAATAAAGATACTTTATACTTTAAGCAATTATTAAAACTAGAAGAAACATATAAAGACAATCCAGCAGTAACTGATGTTTCGTTCCAAATAGCAAATTTTATTTACTTAAGAGGACAGAATTATGCACCCCTTCAATCGGAAGATTATAAATGGGATGTTAAAACAGCCCTGCAAAAATGCAATGATGTGATAGAATCATTCCCCGAAACTGATGGTGCAAATAACTGTAAAAACTTGTCAGAACGTATTAAAAGTACAAGAGTATCGCTCACTTTTGAGAAATTTGTGCCTTCACAAAAAGACTTCCTTGGTAACGTTTCTTATACCAATGTATCTAAGTTATACCTGCGTATCATACCTGCCAATTATGCCAAAATAAAAGAAGATTTTAACAAATACCGCAGTATTGATGAAAGATTTAACGATTATATCAAGATGAAATACGACAAAGAACTGCTCTTTGATCTTATTGATGATAAGGATTATCAGACGCATACAACTGAAATCCCTATGCCTTCTTTAAATAAAGGTTATTACATCATTTTGGCTTCGGATAATAAGGAATTTTCGTATAAAGAAGGCGATGTTTCCTATGCATACGTGCATGTTACCGACCTTAGTTTTTTGACCCGCCAAAGTAATGAAGGGTACTATCAGATATTTGTCATGAACAGAAACGATGGAAAACCCGTTCCTAATGCTAAAATTACGTGCTATACCGAAGAATATAACAGCGTCATGAGAGTTTATCAGAGCAAAAAATGGAAAACCTTTATCACCGATGCTGATGGTTTAGTTGAAATACCTACTGATAAAAATGCCGATTACAGAACATTTAATATAGAAATCACATCAGGTGACGATTTTATAGTTTCTGACAGGGATTTTTATCAATACTACAATTATGAAAATGACAAAATATTCCTGACAACCTATTTCTTTACAGACCGTTCCATTTACAGACCAGGGCAGACAGTACATTTTAAAGGTATAACCATCGAAACGAACGGAGAAGATAAAACGATAAAACCAAATTATAAAACTAAAGTTATATTTTATGATGTAAACAGTCAGATAGTCAGCAGTTTAGATTTAACCACCAATGAATACGGTACTTTTACAGGCAGTTTTACTACACCTACTGGAGTTTTGAACGGACAAATGAGCATACGTAACCAAAACGGCAGCAAATATTTTAATGTAGAAGAATATAAGCGTCCTAAATTTGAGGTTATTTTTGAACCCGTTAAAGGTCTTTACAAATTAAACACTGATATTAAGGCAAAAGGAAAAGCCACTGCCTATGCAGGCAGCTCTATCGACAATGCAGAAGTAAAATACAGGATAGTACGTAACACCAGATATCCCTATTATATCTATGGCTGGCGCTGGGCTTTCCCTTCTTCACCTGAAACAGTTATTAAAACCGGAACTACTGTAACAAAGCCCGATGGCACATTTGACATTGATTTTAAAGCCATTCCCGATGGGAAAGTAAATAAAAAATTTAAACCCGTATTTAACTACACCATTTATGCAGATGTAACTGATATCACAGGCGAGACACGTTCAACAACAACCACTGTTTATGTGGGTTACACTGCTCTGCTCATCAATTTGGATGTACCGGTAAGTATAGTTAAAAATGATTTTAAACCTATTAAATTATCCACCACAAATTTAAATGGTGAAAAAGAAGAAACCACATGTCAAATCAAAATATCACGACTTATTAACCCCCAGAATGTTTACAGAGAAAGACTCTGGAACAGATGTGATAAAAAAATAATCAATGAAGAAGATTTTCGTAAGCTTTATCCCAAAGACCTCTACGAAAATGAAAATGACTTCACTACTTGGGATAAAGAAAAACCAAGTTTCGAATCTTCTGTAATTACTCTTAAAGATAAGGAAAAAGATATTGATATAAGCAATATCAAACAATGGAAGTCGGGGAAGTATATTGTTGAAATTAAAGCTAAAGATGCTTTTAATGAAGAAGTAGAAAAAATATATCATTTTACCCTGTTCAGCCAAGATGACAGTAAAACACCTGTTAACGATATGTTCTGGGTATATTTCCCTAAAGATAACTTTGAGCCGGGTTCTGTTGTTGAATTTAGTGTGGGGAGTGCTGAAACGGGTGTTAACCTCATGTACGAAATAGAGCATAAAGGAAAAATTGTAAAACGTGAATGGATAAGTATAAATGATGAAATCAAGAAAATAAAGATACCAGTTACTGAAGATTACAGAGGTAACTTTTCAGTCCACATTACTTTTGTGAAAAATAACAGGCAATACACCTATAGTGAGAATATTATAATACCCTACACCAATAAGATGCTCGATATTGAATTTGCTACATTCAGGGATAAACTGAATCCTGGGCAGGAAGAAGAGTGGCGTATCACTATAAAAGATAAAAAGGGAGAGAAAATGCTGGCAGAACTTATGACAACAATGTACGATGCATCACTCGATGCCTATGCACGTAATTACTGGTATTTCAATATATTAAGTTATAACAGTACCACTTTTTACTGGGATAATTATAAAGCATTCCGCACAGAAAATGCCTATGTATATTCCAAAAAACAAAAGATAAAAAGTATGCCTGTAACACGTTTATACAGCACACTCAACTGGTTTGGGTTCTATTTCTACGGCTGGGGATATTACAGTTATTATGAATACGATAATGAAGTTCTTTTAGATGCTGCTGTAGCCACGGGCGCACAGGCCGAAAGTACCAGCACAAGAGCTTCGGGACGAACTACGGCAAAAGCTGCCCCACCTTCAGAAGACAAATCTGGTTTCTTAGCTCTGGAAGAAACTGCAATGTTTGATGGAGATGAACTTGGAGGTCTGGATTTAATGGCAGGAGAAAAAGCAGACAGGAACGGATTAACGGCAAATACACCATCAGGAACTGAAGGATTTTCGACCGAAGGCATACAAATCAGAACCAATTTCAATGAAACTGCTTTCTTCTATCCTCAACTAAATACCAATGAAGATGGTGAAGTTGTTATTAAATTTACTGTACCCGAATCTCTTACCAAATGGAGGGTACTTACCTTTGCACATACCAAAGATTTAAAAACAGGAAGCATAGAAAAAGAGCTTGTCACACAAAAAGATTTGATGGTCATGCCTAACCCTCCAC
>CAZVOS010000095.1:0-8254 GCA_964628845.1 uncultured Bacteroidales bacterium
TAAGTTCTGAACCACTGAAAACCTTAGCAAGTATTACTGGTGCTATACACAATGCCCCTATGGCTTTATTCAGCTTGCGGAAAGCTATAAGCTTTTCAGCAAGTTCATTGTCCACATGCATCTTTTCGCCATCGAAAGCAAAAGACGAAAGGTTTTTGGCTGCCCCAAAACCACCGGGAAGGATAATTGCATCAAAATCAACGGGTTGAAGCTGCGAAAGTGCTTTTATCTGTCCTCTGGCAATACGTGCCGACTCTACTAAAACATTGCGTTTTTCGGTCATTTCTTCACCCGTAAGGTGATTAATGACATGATGTTGCCATATATCGGGGGCAAAAATCTGATACTCAGCCCCATGTTTTTTTATAGCAAGCATGGTGAGTGTGGCTTCATGAATTTCAGCCCCATCGTAAACACCACATCCTGAAAGAATAACAGCAAATTTTTTCATAGTTCTCTATATTTAATTTGATGATTAATAATTACTTCTATAAAATTAATAATCGATAAAAAACAAAAATACAAAATTTTTATTTCCAGTTAAATGTTTCAATTAAATAGGTCACATCTTCCTTAACATAATTGATAACGGGTGCCAAAGAGTCATTATTTGGTGTAAAATTGAAGTAAAAAGCCCCTCTTAAGAAATGACGGGTACTGTCTGTTAAATAAAATTGCAGGGGCGAAGCCGCTTCACTGCCTTCTATATTGTAAACCAGTCCATATACACGAGAGTCGTTGTTGATATACACATTTTCGTTTATGGCATTGGCTTTAGGAATGTGTTTATTTACAAAAGTATGGGCATCTTCGAGATATACATCAAGGTTATTATTCACTCTTTTATAACTGATATGCAAAGTGGCATCGAAAGGTAAGAATTGCAGGTCAATCCAAAAGGGTTCACTATTATTGAGATTGTGGGATTTTACTATTACATAATCGGGAAAATAAAAACTATACGGGAACGGCACAGAATCGAACAACATATAGTTTTTTTCAGGTAAATCAATACGAAAAAATCCTCTGGGCTTGGGATAATAATTGTTTTCGCAAGAAACTAAAACAAATAGAAATGCAATTAAAAAATATACCAATAAATACCTTTTCATTATCAATTAATTATTCCTGTAATTTTTGAATAAAAATACAAATAATTATGTTCGAAAAGTTTTATTGTTTGTTTTTGTTTTAAAAGCCGATGAGTGAATCTTCCGATATCGGAAGTGGCTTAGTGCTTTTATGGCTATAATTATAAACTACACCAAGTTAATGTGTTTTCCATGAATAGTATGTTTTATTAAGACTTTCTGACATATAGTTAATTTTTAGTCGGTCTGTAGTGATTCCCTATATATAAAATAAAACAAATTTTTTATTAATAAACTGTATTAAAACTCTTTATGTCTATATTTGTATTTATATTATTTTACTAAACAATAATAAAACCAATATTATGAAAATATTTTTAACAAATTCTAAAGCAATTATTTTTTTTTCATTTTTATTATTTTTCTCGATAGATATTATCTCTCAAAACGTGGTGATAACTGATGATGAAAATTATACAGCAGAATCCTCAGCCATGCTTGATGTGAAGTCAACAACCAAGGGCTTGTTAATACCACGTGTGTCAAGTACTGCCGATGTAAGCAATCCTGTTAATGGCTTAATGGTTTTTCAGACGGGGGGTACAGCAGGATTTTATTATTATAATGGCAGTACATGGCTTATGTTTGGAACAGGAGCATCAGCAATAAATGACTTGTCGGACGGGAAAACCGGAGGTAATAGTATTTTTTTAGGAACAAGCTCAGGCAATAGTGATGATGCTTCTGATAATAGAAATGTAGGCTGTGGTATCCAGTCGTTGTATTCAAATACTTCGGGTTATCAGAATACTGCTATTGGTTATCAGGCATTATATACAAATACCGATGGCATTGTCAATACTGCTATTGGTTATAAATCAATGTACTTGGGCAACAGCGGCCAAGGCAATACTGCTATTGGAAGTAATTCTCTTGAAAATAACACAGGTCATTTGAATGTTGCAGGAGGATATAAAGCGATGAGCTACAATACTACAGGAGAGAATAATATTGGTATTGGCGCTTTTGCCAACAGATATAATCAGGAAGGAAGTAATAGTGTGATTATCGGTTATGAAGCCGGGCATGGCCTTACCACTCACAACAAGTCCGGTTGTGTATTTTTGGGCTATCAGGCAGGGTATAGCGAAAGTAATTCTAACAGACTTTATATCGAAAATTCTAATGCTACAACACCTCTTATATATGGCGAATTCGACAATGATTTACTAAAAATAAACGGTGCTCTTGATGTGATGGGAGCTGTAAATATCAACAATGCCTATGTTTTTCCTATTGCTGATGGAACAAACGGTCAAACATTGCAAACAGACGGAGATGGCAATCTGGGATGGGGCGATGTAGCAAATAGTATAGATGACCTAACGGATGCCTTAACGAGCAGCACCAATTTGTATCTGGGGCAATATGCAGGATTATACAACACGTCTATTGCTAATGTGGGTGTGGGTATTTATGCATTAAAAAATGATACTGCGGGTACTTGTAATACCGCAGTAGGTAATTCTGCTTCAGTCAAACTGGTAGAAGGAGAAAGTAATGTCTTAATGGGTTATCGCTCAGGATATAGTTTACTTCGGGGTAATCAAAACACAATATTAGGTGCTGAAGCTGGCGGAGCTAATATGTCTTGGGAATTTTCAGGTAATGTGTTTTTAGGATATAGGGCGGGGTTGGGAGAGTATAATTCCAACAGACTTTATATTGAAAATTCTTCTTCTGCTACACCCCTTATTTATGGCGAATTTGATAACGATATTTTAACAATTAATGGCGACCTGAATGTGAAAGGTGATTTGAACATAAATGATATATACCTCCTGCCTTCTGTTGATGGTACAAACGAACAATCTATACGTACAGATGGAAGCGGCAATTTATCGTGGGTTACCGATAGTATTAATTTACTGGCTGACGGAAAAACAGGTGGAAAAAGTGTTTTCTTAGGTAAGTATGCAGGTTTAAATGATGACGGGAATAACAGACAAAATACAGCTATCGGCTATAATGCATTAAGGGTATCAAATGAAGGACAATACAATACGGCTATTGGTTATAGTGCTTTAGAATACGACACAGTCGGAAGTAATAATACAGCTATTGGTCATAGTGCATTGTTAACATGCAAGGGAAACAACAACACAGCTATTGGTTTTGATGCTTCAAAAACAAATCAATATGGCGAAAACAATACGGCAGTTGGTTTTAAGGCATTAACAAGAAATGAAGGCGATAATAATGTAGCTATAGGGTACCATGCTTTATTAAATACAGCTGTCGACGAAAATGTTGGTATAGGAGCATCTTCCTTGGTCAGTAACGGTTTAGGTGTCTCTAATACCGCTGTAGGTACTAGGGCCTTAGAAGTGATTAATGGCGGACATTATAATACAGCATTAGGCTGTGATGCTGGACCTACATGGTTTGGCTATGATAATACTACAGCAATAGGTTATGGTGCAGTACCTGCGAGCAGCCATTATATAAGAATTGGAAATAATGCGGTGCTTTCAATAGGTGGCATAGTTGCATGGACTACCCACTCCGATAAAAGGTTTAAGAAAAATATAAAAGAAGATGTTTCGGGCTTGAATTTCATAATGAAATTAAGACCTGTTACTTTTCAATGGGACATAAGAAAGCTAAATGAATTTACTACAAGCAATACAAAATTATACGAAAACGAAGTAATGCAAGATGCTATTAATAAAAAAGAAGCCATTATTTATACAGGGTTTCTTGCACAGGAGGTAGAAGAAGCAGCTTTAGCAGCAGGATATAAGTTCAGTGGTGTGCAAACACCTGCTGATGAACATACACCATACACTTTAAGTTATTCAGAATTTGTTGTACCCTTAGTAAAAGCTGTTCAGGAGCAACAAAACATTATTGAAAAATTAAATGAGAGAATTAATTCTCTCGAATTAGAAATTAAAGAATTAAAAAAATAATATTAAGCTGATTAATTTTTCACACATCTTACACTGAGCCCATTCCATTGTTTGCTTTGGTACATTTGATAATTGGAATGGTGAGCCCCAATTTCGAAGGAAGTGGCATCCATACCACTGCTTGTGGCTGACCACCATTGTGCCCGTCTTCCCACGCTAACATTTACAGTACCATGCGTTGTATGACCTATAATGTATCCACCTGGCAGTGCAGCAAAACCATAATCGTCAGTACCATGTAATATAACAGGGTTTTGCGTGGCATCCCAGCGGGGATGATTGGCTGTTAAGCATCCTCCTCCGAGTATTGTATTCTCACTGCGGCACGACTTAAGTTGATTGCCTCCTGTAAAAATTCCTCCGCTTAAGTTATAGGTAAGGGTTTCCCATTCAGCTTCAAGAGGAAGGGTCCAGCCAGGAGGACAAGAGGCAAGAGCAGCGAGATGGTTATACAAAACACCATAATTTTGATAATTGGGTGAAGCCACTGCCTGAATTGAATCTGTTCCATAATAAGCATTCACGTAATAACGCACATCATAATAACTGTTGTTATAAAATGAATGAATTTCAGGCAAATATTTTAAATTCTCAGCCATCCAGCATTTGGCACCAATTTGAACAATGTTATAGGTCTTGCCATCACGGGGGTCGGTAAACGTATTCTGTCCCATACAAGGTTCACTAAATCCTGTTTCGGGCGTGGTGAATACCATTTCGGTGGCATAGCCGATGCCCTCACTGTTAATAGCAAATGCCCGTAAATAATACGTTGTTTCTGGTGTTAGTTCGGTAATTAATCCATGAAAAATACCTGTGCCACTACCTAAAACCACCATGCCTGTATGGTTTATCATGCTTACATTAGGACTTGTACTCCACATCAAACCACGAGAATCAACAGTGCAACCGCCATCATCGCTTACTGTACCCCCCGACATAGCTGTACTTGATGTGATGCTGTTAACTGAATGATATTCGACAGTAGGAACGGTTTTTACAGAATCGGTTGTAAAGATGATGTCTTCACCGTATGCTGTGCCATTACTATTGGTGGCATAAGCACGTAGATAATATGTGGCGTTGGCTTGTAAATTAGTGGCATAACTTTTAAATGCACCTGTATCAGCACCATTAGTTGTTATACCATCGTTTACATCAATTGTTGCTTCGGGCAATAAACTCCACACAATACCCCGTGCCGTTATGGGCTGGCCGCAATCATCTGTTACAACGCCTCCCGCAACTGCCATGTTATATGAAAGAGGATCCACCTGGGCGGTGGTAACAGCAGGTACAGTATTGGAAGTATTATCCTTTATACAACGCACAGAATAGCCATAAGATTTATTTTCTAAAGTATTTTCTGTAACCAAAGACGTAATAGACATTCTAAAATTAGTAGCATTGTTTCCATCTTCATAAGAACTCCACCAATTACCATATTCGCCTAAAGAGTAAAAAGCTCCCCATGTATGTCGAAAACCTCCAGGGTAAGCAGTAAAGCCACTTGAATTATTGGCTATATTACCTGTATTCCATCGTGGGTGAGCATCTGGAGCAGTACGAGTACCTTTTAACTTCTCGGCTGCAGTATTGGAGGTTCCATTGTAATTAATTAAAGTATTCCAGTCAGTATTATCAGGAAGATGCCAGCCAGTAGGACATGAAGCTTCTGCAGCTATCCAATTGTATAGAACCCCATAATTTTGATAATTAGCTGTAGCTTTGGCTGTGTTAACATCTGTACCATTATAACCAAATACATAATATCTGGGGGCTGTTTCAGAGCCGCTTGAAGCACCGGAAACAGCAGGCAAATATTTTAAATTTTCCCTCATCCAGCATTGTGTACCAATTTTAACTGTATTATAAACATTGCCTTCTCCATCTGTTACTGTGGGCATATCAGGGCATGGAATACTGTCCTGTGGCTCAGGAGCAAACTTAACAATAACGGTATCTCTGTTTTTGCATCCGTTGGTATCTGCAATTCTCCAAACCAAATTATAAGTATTATTTTCAAGTCCGGTAAAACCTGAAGCCGAATCACTGGTATTGTTTAAACTGCCACCTACCCCATCAACAAACCACTGACCAAGGCAAAACTGAGGAGGTTGACTCCCCAACATATTGGTTGTTGTGCCGGGTATATCTATTTGGTCGGGGCCAGCATAAACATCAGGAAGTTTGATATAATATATCCTTACATGATTTTCTGCTACATCAACACAAGGGCTTAATGAGGAAGCTCTTATAATGAAATCGGTATAGCCCTTAACCCAATCAAGAGGCGAGGGAAAATACCTTGTGTTTAACTGGGTATCATCTTCTATTAAACCATGACCATTCACACATATCCATTCAATTTCGTTGCCATTAGATACCATAGCACTTAAAAGAGCCGTATCTCCTTCACAATAGTGTTCACCACTTGTAACAGATATTTCAGGAAGGGGTGCCAGTGTAATTTGAAGCGTATCAGAAACAGGAACAGCACAACTGTTTATGGGTTGCCCTGTAAGTGCTAAAAGCACATTGCCTGTAAGCTTATCATTGTTCCCTATATGATATACAGTATAAAGTTCATTGGGATTGCTGAAATAGCCGTCGCCATTACTTGTCCATTCTAAAGAGCTGTAATTGTTGGCATCTGCATTTGGAGAATAACTTTCTGCATCTTCGCAAATAGTAACATCAGCGCCCGCATCTACAAAAGGATTTTTACAATTAAGGATACAACGGACAGCAAATCCCATGTTTTTACTTAAAGAATTTTTAGCCACTTCTGTATTTAAATGACTGATGGCATAAGACCAAGCATATACAGCATCTATAGTGTCTTTTGACCACCATGAGCCGGTTTGATACATTTCTGAAAATACAGACGAAGAATCTCTGTATCCACCAGGGAGTGCAGAAAATCCAAAGGTATTTGTAGCTCCGGTGTTTGGATTTTCCCAAAGCGTGATAGCAGTTTGTTTGAGTGCGCCTCCAGCCAAAGGATATCCTCCTGTATAGCTTATTAAATCGAACCAATCCAAAGTATCGGGTATATCCCAGCCCGGAGGACAAAGACTGTCGCCTAAAATGGCATACCAATTATACAATGCACCATAGGTATTTTTGTGGGCCATGTCGTTGTTGTACCACACATAAGACCCTTGGGTAGCTAGAGACCAGTTTATTGCATTGGTATCATTATGTAAGGCAGCCCCATTTGCATACGCTGTTGTTGCCAGATTATTATGCATCCATGTTTGCTGTCCAATACTTACTACTGTATAATGATTGCCATCGCTATCGGTACAGGGAATGAAATTAAAATCGATAATTTCGTCTCCGGTAATTTCTTTTGCCAATGCCCTGCTGTAAATACCCGATTTACCCTTAAAAAGCACTATATCATTAGCCCAGTACCACATGTAATGTACTGTATTTTTTGTGCTTTTGGGTAAAATAGGAAAAGCAGTACGTGCTTCAGAAGATATTTTATGAAGTGTGAGTTGCTGAGAATTATTGCCTACAGAAACAAGCCCTTTGTTAAAGCTGGCTTCTGCTGTACGTACATTTACAATGTATGCACCTTTGGGTAAGCCAGATAAATTATAAATATGAGTACCCTCATCAATATTGTCTGATGTACACACCATTAATCTTCCCCGAATATCATATACATTTATATGAGACCTTCCTGTTTTGTCGGTTGAAAAAACTATTTTACAACTGTGATTCATGGGATTTGGAAAAATCATCATCTCCTCTGTTGTGTTCTCGTAGTTTTGTGTATTCACAATACCATTCATAAAGTAAACTGTATCAGTCCCTCCAACATAAAGTGATGTTTGCTGGTTAAGGTTATAGACTTCAACAGAATCAACAGACTGGCTTTCGCCTGATGCCGAAAAACCAAGGATATAGGTTTGAGCGTTAAGTAAGATAGAAACAAAAATAAAAATGCAGTTTAAATAAATTCTTTTCATGACTAAGATTTAATTTAATTAATAGAACAAATATAATAATCTTAAATATTATTTTTTAAATTAAATTGGTTTTTTTATGTACTTTACATATAGGTAAAACGCTTGTTCAAAGTAATCTTTAGTTATAAATTATATAAATAATTACTATTAAAGTAAAAATAAATTTTGTAAAAAAACGCATTGTTTTAATCTTTTATACATCTGACAC
>CAZVOS010000096.1:0-8101 GCA_964628845.1 uncultured Bacteroidales bacterium
ATCTCAACCGTTTCATTAATATCCCTCGTTATGGGATTGGTTTTTCAATTACCTGTTATGATTTATTTCCTGACAAGGACAGGTATTTTAACACCCCAATGG
Source organism: uncultured Bacteroidales bacterium (assembly GCA_964628845.1). Lineage (GTDB taxonomy): Bacteria > Bacteroidota > Bacteroidia > Bacteroidales > PXBB01 > JAKIYU01. Next base: position 103 of record CAZVOS010000096.1, read on the forward strand.
ATGCGTAAGAACAGAAAAATCGTTTTTGTTGCCATTCTTGTTATCTCAGCAATAATAACACCTCCAGATGCTTTCAGTCAGATAATGGTAGCTTTGCCTTTATACTTCTTATACGAAATAAGTATCTTTGTATGCAGAAAACAATATAAAATATTAAATAATATTTAACAAATTCATTAAATGGATATTTTACCTAATCTATTAATTGTTGATGACACAAAAGAGAATTTGATTTTATATAAACATCTTCTTAAAGGTATTAAAGCTCATACTATAAGTACTAATTCAGGTCTCGAAGCTATTGAAAAAACCCAGAATGTAGACCTCTCACTTGCTCTTATCGATGTAAAAATGCCTTTGATGAACGGTTATGAACTGGCTGCAATTATCAATACTGATAAAACTAAAAGGAAAACACCCATTATTTTCATTACTGCCGACCAACCCATTGAAGCCGATATCATAAAGGGTTTTGAAGTAGGCGCTATTGATTTTATAGTAAAACCTTTTGTTAAACAGATACTTGTCAGTAAAATTGAAGTTTTTTTAGAGCTTTTCAAACAAAGACAAGAAAACATCAAACATCAGTTTCGTCTCGAAAAAACAATGGAAATAGGTAAGATAGGCACATGGGAAATGAACCTGAAAACTAATAAATTGTTTTGGTCCATTCAAAATTATAAAAATTTCGATTTAAATTCAGATACCCCAATAACTTTTGATTTATATCGTAATTTAATACATCCCAAAGACAAAGCATTTGTTCAGAAAGAATGGGATAAAGTAATAAAACATAAAACTTTTGATATTGAATACCGTTTGATTAAAGGATGTGATTTAAAATGGATAAGAGAAAAAGCAATTATTGAATATGACAAACAAGGAGAAGCGATTAAAGCAATAGGTTTTACACAAGATATTTCTGATATTAAAAAAAGTGAAATTGAACTTCAGCACAAAGAAGCTTTTAATTATGCCATATTTCAATATAGTCCAATTCCAACCATTATTGTTGATAATGCAGGGAAAATAATTGATTGCAATCTGGCACAAAAAACATCAAGCAAAAAACAACTTGTTCTTGGAAATATTATTTATAAGGAATATGCAAACAAACATAAAACAGATATGTTTGCTGAATTAATGAATTGTATAAAGACACAAAAACCAAAAACATATACAGAATTAAAATACAAGAATAAATACCTTTTTATTACTATTGTTCCCTTTATTAAAGGTGCTGTTATTACTTCGATTGATATAACTGAAAGCAAAATAGCAGCTTTAAAACTTGAAAAAGCCCGTAAAGAACTTGAAATACTCAACAAACATCAGATTGATGCACGTGAAGAAGAACGGGCTTCAATGTCAATGGCTATTCATGATGAACTTGGGCAATCGCTTACTGCTCTTAAATTTGATATGAGCTGGCTGCAAAAAAAATCTGATGCTCAAAGTATCACTGAACACAAATTGAGCAAAATGATACTAATGATTGATGAAATTATTAAAAAAGTACAACGCATCTCAGCAGAATTAAGACCTGGCATACTTGATGATTTAGGTCTTGTTGCAGCCATAGAATGGTATTGTGGTGAATTTGAAGAACGCTCATCCATTAAATGTATTCTTGATATGTGTGATGAAATACCAGAATGTCAGAAAACAAATTTAACACTCTATCGTATTTTTCAGGAAGCTTTAACAAATATATTGCGACATGCAAAAGCCACAAAACTCATTATAACTTTAAGTAATACTTCAACTTCAATAAAGATGTCTATAGAAGATAATGGCTTGGGAATGCCCAAAGAAAAGATAAAATCTATTAAATCGCTTGGTATTCTGGGTATGCAACAACGAGCCAAACAATGCGGCGGTACAATAGAAATAATATCAAAAGAAAAAAAAGGAACTAAAATAATTGTGAACATCCCCTTTTAAAAAAAATAAGTATTTCAGATTTATTATTTTTGTAAACTTTTTAATTTTATATTTTATCACATACCATGAAAATATTAATTGCCGACGACCATGCTATAGTCAGGGAAGGTATCAAGCAAATCCTTAAGACATTAAATGAAGTTACACTCATAGATGAGGCATCAGATGGTAATGAAGCTTATAATAAAATTGTTAAAACAGCTTATGATTTGGTCATAATGGATATATCGATGCCTAAATTAAGCGGACTGGATATATTACAGAAAATGAAAGATAAAAACATTCAATCGAGGGTACTCGTACTAAGTCTTCATCCACAAGAGCAATACGCTATCCGCACCTTTAAGCTGGGAGCATCAGGTTATCTCTCCAAAGACAGTGCTTTTGAAGAACTCCATGAAGCTATAGCAAAAATAGCTTCAGGAGGCAAATATGTATCCGCTGCCTTGGCAGAAAAAGTGTTTTTCAGTACCAATTCAAAGAAAAACAAAACAAAGCATGAACTTCTTTCCGAAAGAGAATTTCAGGTGATGATACTCCTCGCAAAAGGACAGCAGGTAAAAGAAATTGCCAACACACTCTTTATTTCAGATAAAACAGTAAGTACCTACCGCTCACGTATCCTTGATAAAATGGAAATGAAAAACAATGCCGACCTGACATTATATGCTATTAAAAATAATCTTATTCAATAACAAACTAAGTATTGATGATACCATTCTCGCCTCCACGTATTGATGATAAAATAATCAATGAAGTTGTTGCTGCACTTAAATCAGGGTGGATTACAACAGGCCCCCGCACCAAATTATTTGAAAAAAATATATTAGCTTATACCTCCTGTGCTGCTGTTCTGTGTGTCAATTCAGCAACAGCCGGCTTAGAACTCATGCTCAGATGGTATGGAGTGAAGGATGGAGACGAAGTTATCTTACCTGCCTATACTTATGCTGCTACGGCTAACGTGATAGTTCATTGCGGTGCTAAACCAGTTTTTGTTGATATTAACTCACATGATTTCAATATTTCTGTTGGTGCCATAGAAAAAGCCATAACTAAACGTACAAAAGTCATTATGCCTGTAGATATTGCAGGACTGCCCTGCGATTATAATGCTATAAACACCCTTGTTCACAGAAAAGATATTGTTAATAAATTCATACCACAAACAAAAGAACAAGAGCAATTAGCCCGCATTTTAGTTTTATCTGATGCCGCTCATTCTCTTGGAGCTTACTATGATAAAAAGAGAACAGGTGCTTTAACTGATATCACTGTATTTTCGTTCCACGCAGTAAAAAACCTGACTACAGCCGAAGGAGGAGCCATATGTTTGAACCTGCCTACACCTTTTAACAACCATGACATCTATAAAAATTTATGTGTTAAATCTCTGCATGGCCAAAGCAAGGATGCCCTCGAAAAATCACAAATAGGAAATTGGCACTACGACATTATTGAAGCTGGCTATAAATTCAACATGACAGATATTCAGGCAGCTATGGGGCTTGTAGAACTCCAAAGATACGATACCGATATGCTGGTAAAACGAAAACTTATTTTTGATACTTATTCCGAGACATTTAGAACAAAAGACTGGGCTTTGCTCCCGGAAACTAAAAATTCAATAAAAGAATCTTCTTATCACGTCTATCTCTTAAGGATAAAAAACATAGATGAAAACCAGAGGGACCTTATCATCCAAAATATTTTTATGCAAGGGGTTTCTGTAAATGTACATTTTATACCCCTACCTTCCATGACTTACTACCGCAAACTTGGTTATGATATGGCCGATTATCCTGTAACTTATAAGAATTTTGCACAGGAAATTAGTTTACCTGTATATTACGACCTTACTAATGAACAACTGGTTTCTATTATACAAGCTGTATGTTCAAGTGTCGAAGATGTTATAAATACACAATAAATGAAACGGCTTTTCGACTTTATATTTTCATTTGTTTTTCTTATTCTACTTTTCCCTTTTTTTATTATTTTAAGTCTGTTTATTATTTTAGATTCAAAAGGAGGTATATTTTTTAAGCAAATAAGGGTGGGTAAAGATGGAAAGGATTTTAATATATTAAAATTCCGCACCATGCATACAGGAGCAGATAAGAAGGGGCTTCTTACAATTGGAAAAAAAGATATGAGAGTAACCCGAATCGGTTATTATCTCAGGCGATACAAACTAGACGAACTGCCCCAATTGATTAACATTCTGAAAGGCGATATGAGTATTGTAGGCCCCAGACCCGAAGTACGAAAATATGTTGATCTCTACACACAAGAACAATTAAAAGTATTATCTGTTAAACCTGGTCTTACAGATTTTGCTTCATTAGAATATATAGATGAAAGTGAAATATTATCAAAAAGCACTGAGCCGGAGAAATTATACATTAAAGAGATTATGCCTGCCAAACTGGCTCTAAACATGCATTATATAAAAACTCAAGGTTTATATACAGACCTGAAAATTATCTTTAAAACTTTATTTAAAATTTTCAGTTAATTTTATTAAGTCAATCTTTTTTAAGCATTAATATTGATAACTCAATAATTATCAATAAATTTGCTCTTTGTTTTTAAAAACATCCGTAATGAACTACGAAACACTTTGTGCATCGACATGTGATATAGCCAAACAAACTGGTTTGTATATAAAAAATGAGGCCCATAATTTTAAATCAAGCGATGTTGAAGTTAAGAGTATGCATAATTTTGTTACCTATGTGGATAAGAATGCCGAAATGCTTCTTGTGAAAGAATTACAGAAGCTAGTTCCCGAAGCAGGTTTCATAGTAGAAGAAAACACCATTAAAAAAGAGGAAAAAAATTTACTTTGGATTATTGACCCATTAGATGGCACAACCAACTTTATTCACGGCGTGCCTTGCTATTGCATCAGTATAGCTCTTATGAATAAAGGAGAAATAGTTATAGGTGTGATATACGAAATTAATATGGGTGAATGTTTTTATGCATGGCAAGGAAGTAAGGCATATTTAGATGGAAAAGAGATACATGTAACAGAAGCTTCTGTATTAAAAGATTCGCTTTTTGCCACTGGCTTTCCTTATTATGATTACAAATATATTGATGGCTATATGGATTTTTTTAAATTTCTGATGCTCGAAAGCAGGGGTGTACGTCGTTTGGGTTCTGCTGCTGTTGATCTGGCTTATGTGGCTTGTGGCAGATTTGAGGGTTTTTATGAATACAGTTTAAAACCTTGGGATGTAGCCGCTGGCAGTTTTATCGTTCAGCAGGCAGGGGGTAAAGTATGCGATTTCTCTGGTAGCGACAACTATATCTTCGGCGAAGAAATTATTGCAGCTAATCCCAACATTATTCAATCAATTTTAACTAACTTACAGCATTTCTATAAAAAATAACAAGATGAAAAAAAATAATTTCCTTTGCAGTTTATATCTGTTCACAATGTTCTTTATTTCTATCAATCTATTTGCAGAAATAGACTCCACTAAAACGTACAGAATCTATCTATTTGACATTAAAGAAGAAATAGCTCCTCCTGCATTCCATAAAACACAAAAAGCTTTCAGAGAAGCCGACAGTCTGGATGCTGATATTATTCTTATACACATGAATACTTACGGTGGTCTGGTGGACGCAGCCGATTCGATACGTACAAAAATATTAAACTCCGATATACCCGTTTATATTTATATTGATAATAATGCTGCTTCGGCAGGTGCTTTGATTTCTATTGCTTGTGATAAAATATTTATGCGTAAGGGTGCCAACATCGGAGCTGCCACTGTTGTTAATCAAAGTGGAGAGGTAGTGCCCGATAAATTTCAGTCGTATATGCGTTCTATGATGCGTTCTACAGCCGAAGCCAAAGGCAGAGACCCCGAAATAGCAGAAGCTATGGTCGACCCCTCAATCTATATAGAAGGTATTATAGATAGTGGTAAAGTACTTACTTTTACCACATCCGAAGCTATGAAACATGGATTTTGCGACGGCGAAGCTGAAAACATACATGAGGTGATGACGGCAGCAGGCATTAAACAATACGAAATCATTGAACAGAAACTTACAGCCACTGACAAAATAATTAGGTTACTTACCAGCCCTATGATTAGCGGCATATTAATTATGATTATTATCGGGGGTATCTATTTTGAACTGCAAACACCTGGTATTGGTTTTCCTCTTGCTGCTTCAGTTATTGCAGCCCTCTTATATTTTGCACCCCTCTATATTGAGGGTTTGGCAGAGCATTGGGAAATATTAATTTTCATTATTGGCGTCTTCCTTGTAGGTGTCGAAATATTTGCCATCCCTGGCTTTGGCATTACAGGTGTGTCGGGGATAATACTTATCATCTTAAGCTTGTCTTTAAGTATGATTGGCAATGTGGGATTTAATTTCGAAGGCATCCCTGCAGGCAATTTTGCCAAATCATTTTTTATTGTTATCATTGCTTCATTTCTTGCGCTTATTAGTTCTTTCTATTTAGGTCGCAAACTCTTTACTACAAACCGTTTTGGTGCTTTGGCATTAGACAGCGTACAGGATAAAAACCAAGGTTTCACATCAGCCGACTTCTCTTTAGACATGCTTATCGGTAAAGAAGGAATAACAGCAACCATCCTGCGCCCTTCCGGCTCAGTAATGATTGACAACGAAATGTACGATGCCGTAGCACTGACTTCTTACATCGAAAAAGGAGAAAAAATTATCGTAGTACGCTACGAAAACATGCAATTAGTGGTTCGTAAGGTATAATTATCATCATTTAAAAAAATGGATACAAAAAGACAAAATAAAATAGCCCGCCTGATACAAAGAGATATCAGCGCGATTTTTCAAACCGATTTTCAGAATTCTTTCGGCCCCGTAATGATTACCATTACCAAGGTACGTATCACTCCCGACCTCTCTATTGCACGTGTAAACCTGAGTATATTCGGAACAAATGATAAACAAACTGTTTTGGAAAACATTAAAAAACAATCTAAAGAAATACGACTTAAATTTGGTCTTAAAGCCAAGAATCAACTACGCATCATTCCTATCTTTGAATTTTATATTGATGACTCCCTAGACTATATTGAAAAAATTGACAGTCTTTTAAAAAAATAATAATTGAATTAAAATATATCTTTATAAAAAATAAAACACGAATACGCATCAATATATGAACAAGGATACCATAATTCTTTTTTATCCCATAGCCGCAAAAAACGAAAAAAGCTGGTACATACCTTACCCTTTACTACACATCGAAAGGGCCATAAGATATTTAAATCTTAATGTGATTCTTATTGATGAAAACGCTCATCCTGATTATATCCCTATAATAGAGCCCTACAAAGACCGCATACTGGCTGCAGGTGTAAGCTCTGTTACCGGCTATCAGATTTATGGCGGCATACGCTTTTCTCAACTCATGAAGAACTATTCGGAATATATACATGTGATATGGGGCGGCTGGCATACCACATTTCTGGCAGAACAAACCCTTAAAGAAGATTATATCGACATAGCCATGATAGGGCAGTCTGAATTTACTTTTCCGCTTTTACTTGAACGTATTATCAATAAACAAGATTTTTCGGACATACAGGGTGTTGGTTTTAGAAAAGAGGGCACTATTATAGTCAATCCCAATGATGATTTTAAGGACATCAAACACCTGCCGCGTATCAATTACAAGCTTATTGACCTCAACAATTATATCTTCAAAACCGACTTCTCGAACCGCCGGCTGATGTACATGACCAGCTATGGCTGCCCCAACAGATGTCCGTTTTGCTCAGGAGCGGCTGTTTTTAAAGGAAGGTGGTACCCGGGCATCATCGAAAATGTTATCGAAGACCTCAGATACTTTAAAGAAAATGCAGATATAGACAGTATATTGATGTGGGATGATAATTTTTTTTCCAACAAAGAATACCCGCGTAAGCTTTTTCAGGCATTGATAGATGCCGACCTCAACCTCCTCATAGACACCTCTTCGCACTCGGGCAGTTTCCTGCGGCTCTTTAATGATGAGGACGTTGCCCTTTTTTACAAG
>CAZVOS010000097.1:0-8094 GCA_964628845.1 uncultured Bacteroidales bacterium
CGGTTGTGCTGGTGTCCTTTAAACAGCGTACAGAGGAGCCATAGGATTTATAATACAGATATTTACTGACACCAATACCATTGGCGCTGAGAAACAGATTCCACGCGCTGCTTGCATTTCCTTCCGTAGCGCTCCACCAAATACCGTTGGAGGCGATTCCATCAAAAGCTCCGGAATAGTTTCTGTAACCACCAGGTAGTGCAGAAAAGCCCGATTCATTTGTGGCACCTGTATTGGGAGCGTTCCAAAGAATTGTGTCTTTAAGCTTTCCTCCCGCTATGGTTGTTCCACCTAAATAATTGATTAATTGTTCCCATTCAGAATCGGAAGGTAAGTGCCATCCATCAGGGCATATACCCTGCACCCCGCTGGGATTTAAATTACTTCCTGCTTCTACGGCCATTACTGCATTCCAATTGTACAATACACCATAATTCAGATACTCAGTTGTCAGTTGGGCCGCATTTACATCGTTGCCGTTATATCCGTAAACATAATAAAATGGCAAGGTATCAGAACCTGTTGTTGAGGACATTACTGTGGGCAAATACCTAAGATTTTCGGCCATCCATACCTGTGAACCGATAATAACAGTCTTATACACACTACTATCGCGGTAATCGACAAAAGAAATTTGACAATTTACACTTATGTTTAAAAACAATAATGCTGAAAGAGAATAAAAATATTTTTTCATAATAAATGTATTAACTGAACCAAAATTACGATATTTTCGTTATTAATATCATTTATTTTAACTTTACAACAATATTTATCTCTTATAACCATGAAAAAAATCAAACTACTCACTTTTCTGCTGCTATTATTATCCGCCTGTGGTACTACCCTCACAGGATATGAATTTACAACAAGTGCCACCTATCTGGCTACTGAATCGGGCATCACCCTCAAAGCAGAAACTCAAGGCAAAGTAGAAGCCGGCAACGACACAGGTACGGGCACCTCTAAAGGGCTGTTAGTATTTGGCATACCTTCCGACACACTCTTCTTTGAAACTTCAGAAACATTTTTTACCAAACTTATTTACAGAAAAAACACAATACCTATTTCAGAAACCTTCAAGATCGCTGACCAACTTATCACATTTTTTGTGGGCATCAATCACCCAGTCAATAAAAATGAAATCATTGAACTTGCACAACTAATGTCTGCCCTCAACACCGGACCCAAAGGAACTTTTATGCAGGGACAGACAGATTTCATCAAGGTAATAGAAGTGAACTTCAACAGACAATAAAGAATAAAAATGAACAAAGATTTAACAGAAAATACCGTTTTCGAAAAAACAGATTTTACCCATACCCAGCTTGCTCAAGGCGCATACGAAGCATGCACATTCACTAACTGCAACTTCTACAGCGCTGATATATCCAATATCATTTTTAGGGAATGTGTCTTTAACGGATGCGACTTGAGTCTGATAAAAATGAAAAATACTGTCTTTAACGATGTCTGTTTTCTGAACTGCAAATTAATGGGTGCACGTTTCGATTTCTGTAAGCAGTTCCTCCTGTCGGTCCGTTTCGAGAATTGCGTACTGAAACTAACATCCTTTTATAAACTGAAACTCCGAAAAACACTTTTTATCCATTGCACCCTCCATGAAGCCGACTTCACACAGTCAGACCTATCGGGGGCTGTTTTCAACAACTGCGACCTCCAAAGAGCCATTTTTGAAGAAACAAATTTAGAAAAAGTCGATTTCACCACATCCTATAACTACACATTCTATCCCGAAAAAAATCACATCAAAAAAGCACGATTCTCAGCATCTTGTATTGGGGGCCTGCTTGTTAAGTACGATATTTTAATTGAATAATACCATATAAATCATTCTAAATCACTACTGACCGACTAAATTTTATAAACGGTAAAATTATTTGTTCGGGACTCCTCTTTGCCAAAGGCGAATCGGAATGACAGATTTCCTGCCACCTAGGGCGTTCTCGAAAAGACCTTTAAAAGGGGGCTTAAAGGGGAGTTTCGAGGGGGCAGCGAAGCCGCCCCCTCGAAACTCTCTCCCTTTCAAAAAAGCCGTGTCATTCCGATGAGTTCCGTTATTAACGGAACGAAGAGGAATCTGTTTTTTAATGCTGAATATCAAGTATTTACATAAACCTGTCATTGGTAGCAAGAAATCTCTTAATTTTTGTCGGTTAGAAGTGATTCTAAATGTGTATTAATACCTATTTATATTTTTCCTAAAACTGCCTCCTTATCTAAAAATATTGTCTATTTTTGTAAAATTAATTATTCTTTAAACATCTATCCTGCTACGGCTTCTAAAAACCAAACAAGATTGATTTTTCCCCGCCTCACTAAGCCAGAAGATTTTGACAGGATAATATAAGAGCTTAATTCTTCTTAACAAGTGCAGCATCAGCACTATAAACACTGATAAAATTATTATGCATAAAATATTGCAAAAAGTACTGCTGCTTGCAGTTATATTATTTATTGCTTCGTGCGAGAAAGGTTATATGGGATTTACAGGATATCTACTGTCTGGTGCAAATGGTAATGTTACCCTTTATCAGGGAGATATTCCTAATACCTATTACCGTCAGAACTATATGGGCGACAGGGCTACCAAGATTATGGGTAAACCATTCATGGCTGTTAAATTCGACAAAACTTCAAATAAAGTTATTGACTTTGAATTTGGTTTAAGTGAAGTAATACAATCGGCAGTCGGCCCAAATTCCATTCCCGAGCCCACTCTGGATGCCGAAAATATAGACTATCAGAAAAAATTAAACCTCAAAAGCCCTGTAGCGCTTCTTGTCAACTGGCCAGTAACCGCCTGGGACCAAACCATTACAAGCAGTACTTTAAGCGATGGTGGCTATACCTTTTCGTACAGCTCGTATGGGGCAACAAAATTCACCTTCAGTTACCTCCCCGCAGGCATCCTGACCGGAGGTGCTGAAAACCTTGATGGAACAGGTATAGAAACAGATACGGAAAGCACTTTTAATATGCTGGAACAATAAAATTAATAATAAAACAAATCATGAGAAATTCAAATATAAAATATCTTAAAATATCTCTTTTCTCCTCCCTTTTCTTAATAGCATTTCATGTTACATTGCTGGCTCAGGATAAAATACACACAAGCAATAACTCAATTATCGAAGCTAAAGTAATTGAGATCACTCAAACAGAAATAAAATACAAGAAATTTATTAACCAAAGTGGGCCTCTTTATACTATAAGCAAAACTGATGTTGTAATGATTGTCTATGAGAATGGAAATTTCGACGAATTCACTCCTGCACAAGGAAAGCAGGCAGACATAACAAATGCTCTTATTATTACAGATTCTCTTACCTTTATTGAGACCATGCTGGGCGTAAAATTCGAAAACTCAGAGGTGATGGGTGGAAGTGTTAGAATTTCTAAACTCGAACCGCAGTCTGTTTTCAAGCCCAATACAAACATGGGAAAGCTTTATGTAGAGAATATTAATAACGGAGGGGAGCCGGTAAGAATAAATAATACTTCGGAATTAAGTAAGACCCTTTTCGATTCTTACAATAAAGGCATTTCTAAAGTCCAACTGAACTCAGGGTCAAAACGCATGTCAAATCTGTCGTACTTTACCTACGACAATAAGGGAATTGACATTTCAGGGCTGGCGATGTTTCATAAAGACACCATCGCTAAAAAACTAAGCATACAGGAAAGCAAAATTGCTGGCAACACGGTGTCTAAAATCTACCACCCTGTTCAGATGTGGGGTATCCAGGGTTTCTGCTCAGGTATGTTGTTTGGCTTACCAGGAGTAGCCCTGATGGGTATTGCCGCCGTTTTCCCTCCACAAACTCCTGTGGCACCACCAAATGTAGATGCCAATGCATGGACTAAAGCATACAAGAGCAGAATTAAAAAAAGAAGACTCATCAGTGGCATTATTGGCAGTGCACTTGGTTCCGCCCTTATTATAGGCGCTCTTTCTTCAGCAAATTAACGCACATACGATTTAATAAAAGTAACTTGATAGCAAGTCGGTATATAAGCCCTGTAGAAGCGAAATATCTATATTTAATTGTATAGTTCAGACATATAAATTTTTTATAGATTTTTTATCGGACAACAGTGATTTATTTTTAATTTTATCTTCTCTTTTTTTACTTATAGAGAAAATATTAAATTTTTAAATTAATACTATGAAAAAATTAGTTTTATCTGTATTATTGATTTCAAATTTTATTCTTAGCCATGCACAATTTCCTCAAATCAAATGGTGGTTCGATATGCACGACTCCTCCTTTGGGCAGTCGGCAGCTGCCGACATAGATAATGATGGCAAGCTCGAAGTGGTGTTCGGCTGTTACCGTAACGACAGCAGTGTGTATGCCCTTAATGCAGAAGATGGCACCCTGCTCTGGAAATACAATACACATCCTACTGGCGCCGAGGGCTGTAATGATGTAGCACCCATTATTTACGATGTGGATGGTGACGACTCGCTTGAAGTGATTGTTCCAAGCTCCTGCAACCCCAAAACTTTTTGTTTCAATGGCAAAGATGGCAGTATTCAATGGCAGACGCCTACAGCAGGCAGCGACTCCCCTCCAACTATAGCCGATATAGATAATGATGGTAAACCTGAAATACTGCATGGTGGCTTCGATGGCAAAGTGATGTGTATCAATGCCGAAGATGGTTCTGTAGCATGGTCACAGACTGTATATCAAAATTCATGGGTACAAACAGCCCCAAGCATTCTCGATGTGGATGGCAATGGGCAACTCGACTTTGTGGTGGCTACCTGGGCCTTTGGTAGTGATACCAGCAGGGTGTATGCTTTCAGAGGCGATAATCACAGTCTTATATGGTCGAAAGCCATACCAGATGTGATGTACCATGGCACAGCAGTAGCCGATTTCGACAAAGACAACAAGGCAGAGCTTGTCATAGGAGCTTATGATGGCAAACTCTACATGCTCAATGCCGAAGATGGCACTGAGGTATGGAGTTATCAAGCCAACTATTATGTTGGAGCTCCTGCAGTAATTGCCGACCTTAACAACAACTGCATTTGCGACATCATCTATTGCGATGCCTGGGGTGTAGGTGCCCTAACAGCATTGGGCTCTCCCCTGTGGTACTATACCATTCCTAATTACGGCACTGCTTTCAGAGGAGTGGCCATAGCTGATATTAATGGGGATAATATACCTGATGTGGCTTTCGGGACAAGTAAAGGGCGTGTCATTGTGCTTAATGGAAACAATGGCACTGAAATTTGGAATCTTGACCTTGCAGCTCAGTACGGCGACACACTCGAATTCGACCACGCCCCACTCATAGCCGACTTCGACAATAACGATACACTCGACATATTCATCGCAGGTGGGTTTACCGAATATCCCGACTTCTCCGGCAACTATGGCAGGGCATATATGATAGCAGCAGGTACAGGCAACGGCCCAGATTGGCTTATGTTTCAACATGACATCAAACGCCAATCGAGCTTGTGTGAATTCAATCCCTCTACTGTACCCGAACAAAGTGCTCCGTATAATAACATTACAATTTATCCCAACCCTGTTACAGAAAAATTTTATATCAATACTGATGAAAAAATTGAAATGATAAAAATATACGATACTCTTGGCAGGATTATAATATGCGGAAGTGGCAATATTGATGGGGGTATTGATGTTAACGGTTGGGAAGATGGCATTTATATTGTTCAGGTCTTCTGTAATGCTCATAGCTATTCGTATAAGGTATTGGTGGGGAAGTAAATCATTTACCTTTTTCACATTATTTTAACCTGAACTATTCATAAAAAACCTAGTGCATTTTATAATTGATTTATTAATTTAAATCTGAATTTCCCATACATAATGTATAATAAAAAATTAAATTTGCATTTGAGATGAAAACAATACTTAACAAGACAAAACATTTACTTATGAAGAAACTAAACCTTATCATTATCGGCTTTCTAATCAGTAACTGTGCATCAGGTCAAATTGTACCTCTTAATGTAAAATGTATTGGAGGAACCCTCAGTGATAACCCCCGCTGTTTTTATATGCTTGGCGATGAGGAATTTATTGTTGCCGGCTCATCTTTTTCTTTAGATGGAGATTTGGACAGCAACAGCGGTAATGCAGACTGCTGGTTCGTGCATCTGGATACAAGTTTGAATATTTTAAGGTCAATGACTTTTGGTGAATCCGGTTTTGAACACATCAGTGATATGCATATCTTAAGCGATACATCTTTCCTCTTGCTGATAAACGGCAATTCCACCACCGGTGATTTTTCATCAAACATAGGAGGCTACGATACATGGATACGTAGCTATTATCCCGACATAAACTGGTTGTCGCCAGCCACAGCTTTCGGAGGCACTGCCGAAGACCTTTCCAAACACATCAGTCCAAAAACCGCTGGTGGTTATCTTGTGTGTGGAAGCAGCCGCTCTGTTGATGGTGATTTACAAGGCAATTATGGGACATCAGATTTCTGGGTCATGAGTTTATCACCCACATTATCTAAAGCATGGAGTAAAAACTTTGGCGGCTCTAACTTAGATGAAGCCATTAAAGTATTTCAACTGAGCGATGGCAATATTCTCGTCTTTGGTAACACATCGTCATCAGACGGAATGGTAAGCAATTTTAAAGGCATCAAAGATGTGTGGGTTGTCAAACTTAACTCTCTGGGCGACACACTCTGGACAAGATGTTATGGGGGCACCGGCTATGATGAAATTGTGAATGTGGTACCCATAACTACCGACCAGTTTGCTCTTGTAGGTAACAGCAACAGCTCCGACGGTGATTTCTTTTATGTAAAAAATAAATCACAGAAACTTCCCTTTTCCTATGCATTTTATCATGTGATTGATGGCAATGGCGATTTCGTTACAGGTGCCAACAAGCTTATCACCGACAATAATGTATTCTTTACGGATGTTATTTATTCCTGTTCTCAGGATATTAATGTGTTTGCTTATCTGGATGTCAATCCCCATATTGATACCACAAATAATGACATCTATATCATGAATTTTAATAGTGGTGCATTGATGAAAACCGAAACCTATGGCGGCAATAAGGATGATGGATATAATTTCTTAAGAGCCCACAAATTTAATCAAACCGACTTTCTGGTAGTGGCTTCGACATATTCCGATGATTTGTCTGTCACCTATCATGGAGAAAATGATGTTTTACTCGCAGTACTCAGAAAAGCTGAACCCTCTGGTATACATACAAATTCTCCATTTAATCTTAATATTTTCCCTAACCCCACTACCCATAAATTACATATCGGAAACCTCCCCCAAAGCCATAAGTGGTTTTACATGCTGAGTGACATATCTGGAAAACTTATTATTTCGGGTGCGCTTAATGCAGATTGTAGTATTGATGTGTCCGGCTTAAACAATGGCGTGTATCTGCTTTCGGTGAGCGATAGCAAAATTGCATTAGCTAAGAAGCTCGTCGTTAATAAGTAGTTGCATGAAAACCAATAGTTTAAAAACATTTTTATTTTTAACTGTTTTGAGTTTTTCTTTTCATTCGTTTTTATTTGCCCAACAATACCAAACATTCAACAGTGTGCGTACTGTTCTGTTTGAGGGTCTTTATAATGATGTAAAAGCTTTGCGTATCGACTCGGTACAATTTCAAACTGACAGTATTCTGTATCCTATGAAAAATATCCGAGAAAATGGCTTTGGATGCTTTAACTTTAATGGTGCCTCTTGGACAGGGGATAAAATTCTTGTAAAAAATAACGGCGACAACTTTTTTTTCAATATGAATAATGACACCATTCTCATAAAAACTCTTGCACTTTTAAACGACACATGGACATGTTATGAAGTACCGGGTGCGTTTTACATTCAGGCCTCTGTCATTGCTGCGACAATTGAAAATGTTGTTGGTATTAGCGATAGCGTAAAAACAATAACTTTTCAAAAGCGATAGAGAAAAAAATGATCGTTGCGGCCAATATATAGGGGAGCAGAAGGGTATGAAATCTGCTGCTTAATAACTTCCCGTAGGATCGATGTTCAGAGAATTGCGAAAACAAGAAGAATCC
>CAZVOS010000098.1:0-8073 GCA_964628845.1 uncultured Bacteroidales bacterium
TGAAATCAGGCATTTTTTATATAAATGAAGCCCTGAAAGCCGACCTTAAAAAAGGTGTACTGGGTCAACATGCCAGTAATTTAGGCGGGCTCATTGCCGACGATATTGCTAAATCGCTCCCCGATGCCAGAGCATATATTGCCGACCCCGTTGTCGTGGACGAATTGGAACCTTTAGCACGCATATCAGGCCACCCTGCTTTCCAACGCATATCTATATTTCATGCACTAAACCAAAAAGCCATTGCACGTGCACATGCCAAATCAATATCCATGAAATACGAAGAACTGAATCTTATTGTTGTTCATCTGGGGGGGGGAATCAGTATAGGAGCTCACAAAAAAGGAAAAGTTATCGATGTCAATCAGGCACTCGACGGCGAAGGCCCTTTTTCTCCAGAACGAAGTGGCACTCTACCAGTAGGTGCTTTAGTAGAATTGTGTTTCAGCGGTAAACATACCGAAGACGAAATAAAAAAAATGATAACAGGCAAAGGGGGCTATGTGGCTTACCTCGATACCAATGATGCTTATGTAGTCGAAAAACGTGCTCAGTCAGGCGACAAAAAAGCCGAACTTATTCAGGATGCCATGGCATACCAGGTCGCTAAAGAAGTAGGAGCCATGTCAACTGTACTTAAAGGAGAAGTAGATGCCATACTCCTTACCGGCGGCATTGCTTATGGAAAACCTTTTATCGAATCGCTTAAAGAACGTATCAAACATCTGGGGGAAGTTTTTGTCTATCCCGGTGAAGACGAAATGAGAGCCCTGTCAATGAACGGACTGATGGTTCTCGAAGGAGAAGTACAAGCACAATGGTATGAGTAATTTTCTTGTTCTGTATTTTCTAAAAACCATTAATACCTAATTAATAGATTGGAAAAAAAAACAATTATCTTATTCCATCCTTTAATCGAAAACCAATACTATAAATGTATCCCATACGCTGTTTTGTACCTCGAACGTGTTGTCAGAGATGTGGATGTTAACCTGATTATTATTGACGAAAATGTAGAAAAAAATTATGAAAATATTGTTCTAAATATTAAAGAAAATTTGCTTTTTGTAGGTATTAGTTCAATTATTGGCTCTCAGATTATAGGAGGTATCAGGTTTGCACGTTTTATAAAAAGTTTAAACCCTCAGAATATTGTTCTATGGGGTGGCTGGCATTCAACAATACTCCCCGAACAAACTCTGAAAGAAGATTATATTGATTTCGTTATTACAGGACAGGGAGAAAATGCCTTCAGAGCTTTTACTATGGCTATGTTAAATGCTCAAATAAATTGGAACAATATTCCCAATTTATCTTATAAAGATAATGGACGCTTAGTAATAAATCAAAGTGAGCCCTTTTGCGATTTCAATTCCTTTCCCCCTGTTAATTATGATTTGGTGGATATCAATAATTATATTTATCACCCCGAATACGCCAAAAAAGCTATTGTTTATTTTGCCAGTCATGGCTGTCCGTATAACTGTAATTTCTGCGCTATGGCTACTTATTTCAAACAAAAATGGATACCTCGAAATATTGATACCATCATAAATGACCTGAAATATTTTAAAGAAAAAGCAGGTATCGACAGCGTTTTCTTTCAGGACGATAATTTCTTTACACAAAAGAAATTTTGTGTCGGGCTTTGTGAAGCTCTTATCCAATCAGGTATGGGGCTGCTCTGGGAAACTTGGTCGCATGCAGGGGGCTTCTTAAAAATGTTTAATGATGACGATGTTGATGTTTTGTATAAAGCGGGCTGCCGTCAAATTATCTGCGGTAGTGAATCAGGCAGCCAGAAAGTACTCGATATGGTAAATAAAAAATTAAAAGTCGAAGACAATATTCAGTTTGTGAAATTGCTCAAAAAACATAAAATCATCCCATTCTTTTCTATCATGCTTTGCTTCCCAGATAATACTGTTGATGAATTGGATGAAACATTTGAGATGATAAGAAAAGCCAAATTAATTGATAACAAACTGAAAGTTTATTTTAGTTATTATACACCTTATCCTGGAACTAAAATGTTTCAATATGCTCAGGAAAAAAGTTTTAAAATGCCCGAAAATCTAAAAGACTGGTCAGAACATACATTCGACGATTTCCATGCACCTTGGTGGACAGAGAATTATGAGAGTAAACTTGAAATGTTTGCCCATTTTTATATTCCTTTATCTAATCCTGTCAATTACAAAAATTTTTACCGCCCCCCCTTTATTAAATTTTGTTTGTATCTAATAAATAAGATATTTTACCCAATTGTAATTTTAAGATTTAAAGCAAATTGGTTTAAATGTCCTATAGAAGCAAAGTTGTTTCTTTTTTTACTTAAATCCTTTAATAAGTTATTTAAAAAGAACTATAAACTGTATCCTTTTTGAATATTTTCTGTCCTCAAATCACATCTAAACCTGATTTCTCTTTAAAAATTAAAAACATTTTAATATCAGTATAAAAAAGTGCTTTGTCAGTTGAAAAAAAAAATAGAACTTTGCACGATTTTTTGAAAATGTAATTATTAACTAAAACAATATATTTATGAATGAACTACCAATTTTCTGGTTAATACCAGCGAGTGCCATTCTGGCATTGATTTTTGCTTATTATTTCTTTAAGCAAATGATGAAAGCAAGTGAAGGTACAGATACTATGAAAAAAATTGCCTTGCATGTGCGGAATGGGGCTAATGCTTATCTTAAACAACAATATAAAGTAGTAGGCATAGTTTTTTTAATTATTACTTTGATTTTTTGTGTTTTAGCTTACGGTTTAGGGGTACAAAATCCATGGGTGCCTTTTGCATTTTTAACAGGTGGGTTCTTCTCTGCCTTGGCAGGATTTTTTGGCATGAAAACCGCAACTTATGCATCTGCACGCGCAGCTCATGCAGCAAGTAAATCACTTAATGATGGCTTAAGACTTGCTTTCAGAAGTGGTGCTGTAATGGGGCTTGTTGTTGTTGGGTTGGGCTTACTTGATATCTCTTTATGGTTTATTATTCTTAATGCAGTATATCCAGCAGCTAGCGATACTCATAATTTATTAATTATTACTACCACAATGCTTACTTTCGGTATGGGTGCATCTACACAGGCACTTTTTGCACGTGTTGGCGGTGGTATCTTTACAAAAGCTGCTGATGTGGGTGCCGACCTCGTTGGTAAAGTAGAAGCAGGTATCCCTGAAGATGACCCCAGAAACCCCGCTACTATTGCTGATAATGTGGGGGATAATGTGGGTGATGTTGCTGGCATGGGGGCCGACCTTTATGAATCCTATTGTGGTTCTATCTTGGCTACTGCCGCTCTCGGAGCCGCCGCATTCCTTACTCAACCAGCCGAAGCCATGAAAGCTGTTATGGCGCCTATGCTCATCGCTGCTGTTGGCATTATCCTTTCAATAATTGGTATTTTCCTCGTCAAAACTAAAGAAGGCGCAAGTATGAAAGACCTGCTTAAATCTCTTGGTTTTGGTGTTAATGTAAGTGCTCTTTTAATTACAATATTCGCTTTTGTTATTTTATGGTACCTTCAATTACCCAATTATATTGGTATATGGGGCTCAATAGTTACTGGTCTTCTTGCAGGTATTCTCATTGGTCAATCAACAGAATATTATACCGCTTCCGCTTACAAACCTACCAAAACTATTGCGGCTGCGTCTCAAACAGGCCCAGCTACAGTTATTATCAGCGGTGTAGGCATTGGTTTTATTTCTACCGCATTCCCTCTTATTATTATTGTTATTGCTATCACACTGGCTTTTCTTTTTGCTACAGGTTTCGACTATAACTTATCTAACCTCGGTATCGGCTTATATGGTATTGGTATAGCTGCAGTTGGCATGCTTTCTACTCTCGGAATCACATTGGCAACCGATGCTTATGGTCCTATAGCTGATAATGCTGGAGGCAATGCCGAAATGAGCCACCTCGGCCCAGAAGTCCGTAAACGTACCGATGCCCTCGATTCATTAGGAAATACAACAGCAGCTACTGGAAAGGGCTTTGCCATTGGCTCCGCTGCTCTCACAGCCCTCGCCCTTTTAGCAGCGTACATCGAAGAGGTAAGAGTAATGTTTGTTAATATTCTTGGTGAACCTGAAAAACTTATTAATAACGTATTTGCAAAAGATGCTTCCTTTATGGATTATGTAACTCATTTTGAAATAAATCTGATGAACCCAAAAGTTATTGTTGGTGTATTTATTGGCGTAATGGCCGCCTTCTTATTCAGCGGTATGACAATGAACGCTGTAGGACGCGCTGCAGGAAAAATGGTGGACGAAGTACGCCGCCAGTTCCGTGAAATTGCAGGCATAATGGAAGGTAAAGCAGAACCCGATTATGCCCAATGTGTTGCCATCTCTACTAAAGCCGCTCAAAAAGAAATGATGTTACCCTCATTATTAGCTCTGTTAATTCCCGTTATTGTAGGACTTATTTTTGGTGTACCTGGCGTTGTCGGTCTATTGGTCGGTACTATCACAAGCGGTTTTGCCCTGGCTATTTTTATGGCTAATGCAGGTGGCGCATGGGATAATGCAAAAAAATATATCGAAGAAGGTAATTATGGCGGAAAGGGCTCCGATGCACACAAAGCTGCCGTAACAGGAGACACTGTTGGAGACCCATTCAAAGATACATCTGGCCCTAGCTTAAATATTCTTATTAAACTTATGTCGATGGCATCTGTTGTAACTGTTGGTGTAGCTGTAAGCTACCACCTGCTGTAAATTTATTTTAATTTTAAAATAGCTGTTCCTTTTTGTGACAGCTATTTTTTTTTGGAAAATAGTTTTTATATCAAATAAATTATATAACTTTGCTGTGTTTTTGATATTTTTGCAGAAGGGGACTAATAAGTCCCCTCTTTTATTATAAGTTTTAATAATGATTACAAAAGAAGATATATACAAACTATTAAATCAAAAATTAGAGGGCTCTGGTAAATACATTGTAGATATCATTATAAAACCAGCTAACAAAATATGTATTTATCTCGACGCATTCAATAATTTAAATATTGATGATTGTGCTGAAGTAAGTCATTGGTTTAATAAACAGTTTGACAGAGAAGTCGAAGACTATGCTCTTGAAGTGTCTTCAGCAGGTTTAACTTCTCCCTTTAAAGTGTCTCAGCAATATGAAAAAAATAAAGGAAAAAATATAAAAGTAAAAACCACTGATGGCAAAATTTTAAAAGGGCTGTTAAAAGATTTTAATAACGATACTATTACACTTGTCGAAAATAATAAAATTAAAGGTAAAATTAATATAACAGAACACATTATTAACTTGAATAATATAACAGAAACAAAATTAGATATACAATTTTTTAAATAATTAAATTATAAATTATTATTAAATGGAAAAATTAAATTTAGTTGAATCCTTCTCGGAATTTAAAGAATTTAAAAATATTGACAGAGAAACCCTGATGAGAATCCTACAGGATGTATTGTTCAATATATTAGAAAAACGCTACGGAAGTGCCGAAAATTTTGACATCACTGTCAATATTGACAAAGGAGACCTCGAAGTTTGGCGTATCAGAGAAATTGTTGAAGATGACCAAGTGGAAGAACCCAACAAACAAATTGCTTATTCTGAAGCCATTAAAATTGAGCCAGACTTTGAAATTGGTGAAGAAGTTTCAGAACTTTTCGACATTGGAAATTTTGGCAGAAGAGAAATACTTTCTATCCGGCAAAACCTTGCCAACAAAGTTCTCGACCTCGAAAAAGATGAAATATACAAAAAATATAAAGACCGTGTGGGTGAGATTATTATTGGAGAAATCTATCAAATCTGGAAAAAAGAAGTTTTACTCCTCGATGATGAAGGTATCGAAATGATATTGCCTAAATCAGAACAAATTTTCTCAGATAAATACCTTAAAGGAGAACAACTTAAATCTATCGTACTCGAAGTTAAAATGGAAAATAATACACCCCTTATTATTTTATCCAGAACTTCACCTGTGTTTTTAGAACGATTGATGGAAAACGAAGTACCAGAAATCTTTGACGGCCTTATAACTGTTAAAAATATTGTAAGACTGCCCGGAGAAAGAGCTAAAATTGCTGTCGAATCTTATGATGACCGTATAGACCCTGTGGGTGCTTGTGTTGGAATGAAAGGTCAGAGAATTCATTCTATTGTCAGAGAACTAAACAACGAAAATATTGATATTATTAATTTTACAAGTAATATTAAATTATACATTTCTCGTGCATTAAGTCCTGCTAAAATAATTAATATTGAACTTAACGATATAGATAAAAAAGCTATTGTAACTCTTAAAGCCGACCAATTATCACTTGCTATAGGTAAAAATGGACAAAATATAAAACTGGCCACAAAACTTACGGGCTATGATATAGACGTGTACAGAGATGCTGATGTAGATTATGAAGATGTTGACCTGCAGGAATTTTCTGACGAAATTGAACAATGGATTATTGATGTTTTTAAAGAAATTGGTTGCGATACAGCTAAAAGTATTCTGCAGCAAAATGTCGATGACCTTATTAAAAGAACAGACCTCGAAGAGGAAACCATTCATGAAGTTATCAGAATATTAAAAGAAGAATTTGAGTAAAATCATATTGATTTTGTTAACTACGTTTTTAAATCAATAATAATATATGAGCGATAATATAACACAAATACGACTAAGTAAATTTGCAAGAGATTTTAATGTAGGAATTCAAACTATACAGGAATTTCTCAAAAGCAAAGGTATTGTAATAGACAATAATGCAAAAATTCCTGATGATGTGCATGATATCCTCATAAAAGAATATCATAAAGAAAAACTGGTTAAAGAAGAATCTCAAAAAAGAAAAATAGATTCTGAAGAAAAAAAATCAATTAAAATTGAAAATATTAAAATACAGGAAACTCCTATAACCCAAAAAGAAGAAAAAGAAGAACTTCTGATTAAATCGAAACAAATTTTATCCGATACTATTACTCCAACTGCTAAACATCAAACAAAAACTGATGAAAAAGAGATAATTACCGAGACTAAAACTAAAGAAATTAAAGAAAATCAACCAGATAATAAAAAAGAAAAACTACACGAAGAAACTATTGAATCCCAAATTTTTGAAAAAACAGAAGATATTACAGAAGATATTACAGAAGATATTATTGAAGATATTCCATCAACTAAAACCGAAACACCTGTTGATGAACCAAAAGAAGTAGGAAGCATTAAAATTGTTGGAAAAATTAACTTAGAAGGACTTAACCTGAAGACAAAACCAGCCAAAAAAACAAAACACGAAATAGAAATTGAAAGGGAGAAAAAGAAAACAGAACGCGAAGAACTTAAACAAAAAGAAAAAGAAAAACATATTGAAGCCAGAAAACAAGAAGAAGAAAAAAATAGAGTTGAACAGAATGAAATTCAAAAAGATTCTCCAACAAAAATTATTGAAACTGAGAAAAAAGAAAAATATGTTTTCGAAAAACAACAATTATCTCAACCTAAAGTTCTTGGCAAAATTAATCTTGAACAAGATAATAAAACACCAAAAACTGAATCTCCTTCCAGTGAAGCAGTAAAAAAGAAAAAAAGAAAAAGAATTTTTAAAGACACAACCTCTCAATCTCAAGGGGATGGAACAAATAAATTTAATAAATCAAAAACACAAAAACACGAAATTAACGAAGAAGAAATTCAAAAACAAATTAAAGAAACCCTTGCCCGTTTAAGTTCTTCTCAAAAGTCGAAGGGGGCTAAACACCGCCGTCATAAAAGAGATGTTGAAAGACAACACCAACAAGAACTTATCGAACAACAAGAAGGAGAAAAGAGGGTTCTTAAAGTAACCGAATTTGTTACAGCCAACGAATTGGCTAATATGATGAATATTCAGGTAACTGAAATTATCTCTATGTGTCTTAACCTCGGTTTGTTTATTTCTATTAACCAAAGATTAGATGCTGAAACTATCTCTATTGTTAGTGATGAATTGGGTTTCGATGTGGAATTTGTCAGTGCCGATATACAAGATGAAGACGATGAAGCTGATGATGAAAGCTTACTTTCAGAAAGG